>CAJXJG010000248.1 GCA_913054425.1 uncultured Fidelibacterota bacterium | reverse complement strand
ACCGGAAAGCAGGGGAGCACTAAATACAAACGCCTGAATATATCCGCAAATTTACTCACGGCAGGATTCACCTATGAACAACCTCTTTTCGCTCAGGGAAGCCTTTTTCTTGCTTACCGTGGTTCCTATTCGCACTATTACAAAACCTTTCTCTATGATCATATTTATGATTTTCTAACGAATGAGGCCGGATCAGAAAATAGTATTCCAATGTCTATTCCCGATTCCACCTATACACCCAATTTATCTTTTTCTGACATTAATGGAAAAATTACTCTTATGCTCACTAATAATGATGTTCTTTCCTTCAGTTACTTTTCCGGAAAAGATGAATTCTTACGGATGTTTGAGTTTCCCGATTTTAGCAGCATATCTAAAATAGAGAGTGGGATTAAGTGGAATAATGTAGGGGCAAGTATAAGCTGGTCCCATGTTTGGAGTGATATAAATTTTTCATCCATAATTTTGAGCAGGTCCAATTATAACAGCAGGTCATTTAGCGAAAGCAATTACAAGCTAAATCAAGGAAACCCGGAAGACACATTCACATCTGAATTGGAAGATAATAATCAAATCGAAGACATCACTATTCAATTAAATAATTCAAGCAAATTAAATAGTCGCCATTCTCTTGAGTTTGGACTCATGTACAAGAGAACTTTTACACAATTTTTCCTGGAACCATCAGAAGATAATAACCCGTTCATCCCTAAAACCGGGGAGCTAATTTCAATATATTTCCAGGACAAATTAAATACTGGCAAACCTCTTGAGACAACAATTGGACTCCGGGTTTCCAACTATAACTTAACTGGTGAATATTACATTGAACCTCGCGCATCCTTTACTTATGCCTTTACAGACGGGTTTACCTTAAAAGGATCAGCCGGTTATTATAAACAGTTCTTGCACCGTTTCAGTAATAACTTTACGATCGGTGGAAAAAAATTCGTCTGGATCCAATCCAATGAACAATTGAAACCCGTTTCTTCCCAACAATTCGATATAGGATTCCAGCATGAAAATGATTATTGGACCGCAGGTGTAAGTGCCTATCAGCGCAGGTATAACAACTTGCTTGATTTCTCCCGGTTGTTGAAACCTGCTGATCCTTACAAAGTTTTGGATGAAGGACCTGATGAAAAAAATAATTTGCCTATTGGTTCAAGCAATCCGAAAGGATTAGAAATGTTCCTGCATAAAAAATCTGGTAGCCTTCATGGTTGGTTTAGCTACACTTTTGGAAGAATAGAACATTTATTCCCAGACTTAAATAATGGAAAAACATTTCTTGCTGGTCATGACCGAACCCATGAATTCAAAACTGTCGCTATCACGTCTCCTGGAACCTGGGATATCACTCTATCCTGGATATATTCTTCTGGAATGCCCTATACCCCAAAGGGAAGAAAACTTAAAAGTGACGAATCTCCTTACGTTCTAATTTATTCAATAATCCCGGACTCTACAGAGAGGAATACTGAAAGGCTGGGTGCAATTCGTCGGATTGACCTCAGTATTACGAAACACCTGGAGTTCCTGTCGACAAACATGGAAATTGGATTTTCTATCTTTAATCTTTTCAATAAAAATAATGTCAGTCATTCCAAATTTATTGATTCCGGGGGGGGTATACTCCCTGCAAAGGTAAACATGCTGGGTATTACTTCCACTTTTCACATACGTCTTTCCCTATAAAAACAATAATGTTTACATGAAATGTGATTCTTATCACATAAAGAATATTTTTCTGGATTTTTATGTTTTTTTTTCATAAAGTATTCACGGAAATAAGGTTGTTTCCCTTACTAGATGAATAATATTATGAGAAAAACGCTGATATCCAGTCTATTTCTGCTCAGTATTATGTTTCCTGGTCCCTATGAGGTTGGTACTCTTGTGGAGGATTTCTCAGGTGAAGAATGCTTCCCGCAAAATGGTAATGAATGGTCGCTCTATGAGTACTTGAGCGGGAATGACGAAGGAATCTTTCAGATTGTCTGGCTTGTTATTTTTGATGCTGATAATTTCACCAGCCGAACTGAGGCCCCTTTTACAGAATCCTTATATAATTTTTACAAAGATCAGGGACTCACTGTTGTTGGTGTTGGGGCTAATTGGGGAAGAAACTATTCATGCAGATCCTGGGGCGAAGCATTTGGTATTACCTATCCAATCCTTGATGACACTCAATTAAATATTCGATCTTTATTCACTGAGGGAAATCCCCCGCACCATGTTCTTATTAACTATGATATGCGTTTGATATACTCCCAAAGCGGCACCGTACTTGATGCGGACTTTCTTGTTAATTTTCAAGAAGAGCTTACTATCGCCCTGGATGAACTTGCTATACTTTCTACACGATATAATTTTACCATTCCAAATTCCCCGCAATTGAACCAATGTTACCCAAATCCATTCAATCCAACAACCACAATAAGCTATAGTTTATCTGAAAATACACACGTCTCCCTGATGATATATGATGTGATGGGGAGACAGATAACACAACTGGTTAATTCATGGCAGGAAGGGGGAACAAACATACCAGTCGTATGGAATGGCCTCGATTCTCAAGATAAACCCGTCAGTGGGGGAATTTATCTCTACCAAATTCAAATCGGAGATTATATTGATACACAAAAAATGGTTCTATTAAAGTAACTGTTTTTTTTATTTTTTATTTTTAAGTACGATCTTATCCCGGACAATCCAATCTCTAGCCATTTTTATCTAGTTTTATACATGGGTGAAACACTTAATTTGAAGGCAAGAACTGATCATGCACAGAGTGGTTATGGAATCAGTGTTTGGTAGTGGAAATAATTGGTGTGAATAAATCGGTATTACACCAGTACGCAGTAAATTACGTCAAATTGTCCTAATTTGTCATATTGTTTGGTCAGTTACAGATAAAGAAAAAGCGGGAAATAAATCCCGCTCTCTCTTCGATACCGAAGTAAAAACAATCGTGTACGCCCGGAAGGACTCGAACCTTCAACCAATGGCTTAAGAGGCCAGAGCGTTTTATGACGACAAACAGGAAGTAATATCCGGTAAATAACAGGTGGTTGGGACAGTTGGAAGGTATTAGCTACTTCAACAGCACCATCTTCTTGGTCTGCACAAACTCACCAGCACGAATCTGGT
>CAJXJG010000247.1 GCA_913054425.1 uncultured Fidelibacterota bacterium | reverse complement strand
GCAGCCACATAAAATGGGACATGGTGGTACTTGGCCAGCACTGCCAGGCTGTAGGTGCCAATTTTATTGGCTGTATCCCCATTAGATGCGATACGGTCGGCTCCTACAAATACTCCATCAATTTCAACTTTTTCCATGGTCCGGGCTGCCATGCTGTCCGTCATGAGTGTGAAAGGCGTTTTAGTTCGTTTTAATTCCCAGGTATTCAACCTGGCTCCCTGAAGCAGGGGCCGAGTCTCACAGACATGGACTTTCAGGTCTTTTCCCTGGGCATGGGCGTATTGTATCACCCCCAAAGCCGTGCCAATCCCACTGGTAGCCAGTCCGCCTGTATTGCAAATTGTCATTACATTGGAATGATCTGGGATTAGTTCTGCACCATGTAAGGCCAGATTATGACAGCGGTCAATATCATCATCTTTTATTTCATTGGCTAAATCCAATAGAGATGATTTTAGATCTTTAACATTTCCGGAAAAACTAGCTGCTTTTTCTTTCATCTGTTTTACGGCCCACATCAGATTGACTGCCGTGGGTCGGGTAGCCCCGATTTCATCTGCTTTCATTAAGAATTCCTTAAGGAAACCATCTGAATTATTACTTTCAATCTTTTTTGCAGCCAGTACACAGGCATAGGCGCCTGCAACACCAATAGCGGGAGCGCCGCGAATGGCCAGGCGATAGATAGCATCACATACCACCCTATAGTTATCTGTTTCAATATAGCTTTCTTCCAAAGGTAGTTTGGTTTGGTCAATTAACCTGACCTGCCCATTCTTCCATTCTATTGTGGGTGTAGGTGCAATTAAAGTTTTCATATTATTCTATCGTTACCACCATCGATTGGTATCTGGGCACCCGTAGTTTTACTACTCTTGGCGCTGGCAAAAAAGGCCACTAATTCTGCAACATCTGCGGACGATACATCGGTTTTTAATAAATTCCGGCGCTTATACTCACTGACCGATAGCCCATATTGTTTTGCCCGTGATTTTAGAATCTTATCGGACCAGACATCCGTATCATACACACAATCTGGGTGAACTATATTGACTCGAATATTGTATTTTGATAATTCAATTGCAGCAAGCCTCGACATCTGTGTCAAACCCGATTTTGCAATCGTGTAAGTGCCGGCTCCAGGTCCAGGAGCACCTACATTCCGGGATCCCATAAATATAATTGCCGGGTCAATCCCTAATTTAAGATAAGGTATACATTCTCTTAATATTCTATGATGAGTAGATAGATTGATATCTAAATCCTGTTTCCATTTTTTATCATCAATACTCTCAAGGTTTGCCGATGATGAAAAAACACCAGCATTACTGACTAGAATGTCAATCCCCCCAAATTCTTTAACACAGGATGATACGGCTTTTTTTATATCAGCAGTTTTTGTTAGATTACAGTAAAGCCCTTTATAATCATTAAACTCATCGAATAATCCCGCTACCTTTCGGTTTTTATCTAATCCAACTACGACACAGCCATTCTCTAACAGTTTTCTTGCACAAGCATTACCAATCCCGCTTGCGGCACCGGTTATTATGGCTATTTTTCCCTGGAATTCGGGTGGTTGGTTATCTTTTTTTAGTTTTGCCTGTTCAAGCTCCCAGTATTCAACATCAAAGAGATCACGAAATGAAATCGGCTTCCAGTTATCCATATTAAATGACGATTGCATGGCTCTTAATGTATGCCTGTTTATATCAGAAACAATTTGTGCTTGTTTTTTTGATGTTCCAAAACACACCGTTCCGTATCTGGGCCACAATGCCCACTTTGGACCGTTATCCAATTTTGTTATACCTTTGGACTTATTTTTTTGAAAATATGCGTCATACCGTTTTATAAAATCTTTTGCAGATGCAGCCAGGTCGTCTTTTATAATCCACGCAAAGGGTTTTGTTCTAATAACATGGTCAGGAGTTAAGGTGCCTTTAAGACACAAATTTTTTGCAGCTTCCATTTTAGAAAACCCAACCGCTTCAGATGAATCATTCAGGCGTGCAAGACAAGCTTTCCCAGTCATTTCAGAAGCTTTTTTTCGGATCCTGGCTAGAGTCAATAAATCCGGTTTTGAAGTTGATTTCTCATACTTACGCCAGACCTTCTCACTTTTTAAATATTCTTCTGCTTTAGAAACAATATTGATCATCCTGTCATAGCTTGTTTTAGCATCCGTACCAAAACTAAACACACCATGATTGAGTAAAATCATTCCAGTCAGTGTATTCCAGTCAATATTTTTCGTTAACTCTGCTATTTTTTTTGCCAAAATAAAGCCAGGCATTACATAGGGAACGATTAATATATCTTTATCATAGATTTGATTTATTTTTTTTCTTCCGTTGGGTGTATTTGTAATGGATAAAACTGCATCTGCGTGCGTATGGTCTACAAATTTATGAGGTATCAGGGCATGAAGAATTGCTTCCACGGAAGGGTTCGGTGCAGATGGCTTTAACGTAGCCAACTTTTGTTCCACTACCATCTGGGAATCTGTTAATTTATTTAGCTGTGCTAAGCGGATAAGGTAATTTAGATCGACTGGAGCAAAGCCATCTTCTTCAATAGAAATCAGATCCCAGCCGCTGCCCTTTATAAATAGGGTTTCTATTGTTTCACCAAAGATATTTTTATACTGACCTTTAACCGAAGTATTTCCACCCCCATGAAGTACTAATTCAGGGTTTCTGCCAAGCAGCCTTGATGAGTAAACGCGCAGGCTAAGGTCATTTTTTGAGTAAATTTTTGCTTCTTTTTGTGTCCAGAGGTTTTTCATTTTATTATTTCAAGGTTAAGTTTACTTTAATTTACCTTGGGCCACAACAGCCGCAGTTTTTTTGGCAATGGCATCCTGATCACCCAAATAATAGTGTTTCATCGGACTTAATTGATCATCCAATTCATAAACGAGAGGGACACCGGTTGGAATATTTAACCCAACAATTTTTTTGTCAGAAATATCATCAAGATATTTCACAAGTGCGCGGAGAGAATTCCCATGGGCAACAATTAAAACTTTCTTCCCGGATTGAATAGATGGCGCAATGGTTTCATGCCAGTAAGGGAGAAAACGATCCACCGTATCTTTTAAACATTCCGATGCAGGAAGCTGAGATGGTGTTAAGTCTTTATATCGCTCATCAAGAC
>CAJXJG010000246.1 GCA_913054425.1 uncultured Fidelibacterota bacterium | reverse complement strand
CTGCAGCACCATCATTACTTAAACCATCATCTTTCATTTCAAATGGTTCAAAATATGAAGCATACTCTCTATTTCTAGTAATCATTAAATCTACTTGTGTAGCATTAGTAACTTCAGCAGTAACCCAAACATTTTGTCCTTCTACAGGTTCTTCAATATTTCGGGTTGTGTTCATTAATGTTGGAGGAATTTTTTGAATTTCAGAATGGTTGTTCAAATACAACAATCGCCTCTCCACAGTAGGTAGTATTCCTGCATATTTCTTGAAGCGCGCTAAATTATCATACGTAACATCATAATTTATATTTTTTCTTAATCCTTCATCAGGAAACCTTTTGTATGGTCCGTCTATAACAGCTTGCTCAATCAAATCTTGAATTGAATCCACCTGAGACTTAATCATTTTCTCGCTAAAGCTTTCTTCCATAACCGTTCTTATATGCGCAAAATATTGCTTGTAGTAACGATCATGTTTTAATATTTGCCAAATCAAGGGACGCCAATTCCAGGGACGATCTGGTCTTTTAGGGTTAAACCACTTTAAAACATCAAAGTTTTCAGCAACACTAGCTGACCCTACAATCCCACCAAGAGATTCATTGACATCCCAAGGTAAAACATGCCACAAGCCATCCTTATGCTTATACATATAGTAATTATGGAGATGCTTTCCATAATAGGTATCTAAATTTAGAATAACTGTAGATACGGCCATGTGCCATAAAACTCCATCAATGTTTAAATGATTGCGCAATAGACTATCCTTATTATTTAAAACATCGATAAACCCTACGAATTCTTGCCATCCGAAATCGGTTTTCATTTCATAATTTGAATAGTACTGACAGCTGTCGGGGCCGTACCAAACCAAATCTGGCAGCGCTTTTGTTTGTTCTCCATTAATACCATTTCCCAATCCACTATTATCGCAAGTTGAATCAGCTGCTTCAGGGTTTGGATCACATTTTACTAATGGCCCTTTTTTCCAATCATAGTGCTCCTTCAAAAAATCTTTGTTAATAGACTCTGAGTTTGAATAAACCCCGTAATAAGAAGCCTCCTCACCAACGACCCCTATGTTAACCTTTAGCAAATTACTTTTAGGAGAAACGGTGTATTTTCCATAAATCCGATAAGCTATGGCCTCTCTAACTGCAGTAGGATCAGTATATAAATTCCCTAGTTTCACTTTTTTATACCCCAATAAATTTTGTCCCTTGATGTGCGCGTTCATATCAATGTTTAAAGGGAATTTTGGAGTCTCCGACCACTCAGTAATCATGAAGGTTATGTTTCCTTTATATCGAATAGCAACCTTATCATATACAACCCCATCCATTTCAAGAGTAGCAAGCAACCTACTTTCATCACCAGCATTAAACCAATCGATTAAAGTTTGGTGATAATTAGGATCATAAAATTTAATGGTAATTTCTCGTAACGTATTTATATCATACAAATCTTGAGCTTTTCCAAACTGAGACAAGGTAATAAATAAAATCAGTAAAATTCTTTTAACAATAATGGTATTAAAAAGTTTTTCTTTTTATTAAAAAAATTCTGTTAACTATACAAAAGTAAATGTTTTGATCGAAAAGGTTTTACTGGGAAACTTTTAATTTATTCTCACGATCAGCTGGATAGTTGTTGTCGGGTAAAACCGGTGAGGGAAGTACCCAGCCAGCACGGTATTCTCCTTTAAGAAATTGATCTGCTTCAGGTGTTCCGATTGCTTTTAGATTTCGTGGATCCCATTCAAGTTTTTTACCTGTACGATAGGCTGCAATACCCAACAACACCGTTTCGGATAAAGGACCTGAATAGTCAAATCCGCATTGGGTTATATTTGGATCACCAGCTTTGATTCCTGTAGTAAATTCACGGTAATGACCTTTTGAATATGGAAAAATACTTAGCCTCTTATTATAATTAAAATTAGCATACTTATTTGAACCTCTTTTTAATGGATACAACTTCCACCTTGTAGGGTAAAATTGGGCAACCAAAATTCCTTCAGTACCAATAAACATTGAAGCTCTAGCCCAACCATCAGTATCACCGGAATTATCATTAAGTTCTTTTTGTATATATTGGTAGTTATCAGGCCGTGTGTTTCCGTCGTACCAGTTTACAGTCACAGGTTGCATATTCTCCCGCGCGGGAAAATCCCACTTAACCTTGAGCCAGTCTGCTGCTCTTTCATCTCCTGCCTCAAATCTCCCTTCCGCTTCGACTGACAACGGGTATTTGAGGTTCAGCGCAAAGAACACCCAGTCCATGGCATGACAACCGATGTCTGCAATCCTTCCACCACCAAAATCCCACCAATCACGCCAATTCCGGTGATGGTATTTTCCAGGCCCAGCATAGGGGTGATCCTTTGCAGGTCCCAGCCAAGCTTCCCAATCGAATCCAGCTGGAGGAGAGCCATTATAGGCGGGAAGCTGCAAATCTGAATTTGCCCTGGTTTTCCAAGCTTTACCAACCGTCCTCGGTGGCCAGGTGCTAGTACTTTTTGCTACATATTCATCATCACACCACACATTAACTTCGGTGACATCACCAATAACTCCAGTCTGGATAGCCTCTGCTATCCTTCGCATTTCAACTCTCCCATGGTTTCCTATTCCCATCTGTGTAACCCGGTTATTACTCTTGGCAAACTGCGTCGCCTCACGCACCGAATAAATGTTGACGCCAAGATCCTTCTCGCAATAAACATGTTTGTCTTTTCTAAAAGCCGCCATGGTAACAGGCATGTGTTGATGGTCGGGGGTGGCGACTAGAACCGCATCGATGTCAAGGTCATTTCTTTCCAACATCTCATTATAATCTTGGAATCTTGGTACTTCGTTTTCGGGATACGTTTGGTAGACGCCATCATAGTGTGCCCCACCGCTCGCACGTATGACAGGTAGTTTGGGGAATTCGGTATCTACATCACAAAGGGCAACCATTTTTGAACCAGTTTCATTTATCATACCGGGAAAAAAGAATGATGCGTGGCTACCACAACCTATGCCTGCCATACGTATCACTTCACTTGGGCTGGTAAAGTTAGCGCCACCGAGAACATGTCGTGGAACAATATTAAAGACAGAAGCTGCTGTTATTGCTGCCGCACCTATAAACTTACGTCTTGATATATCTGTTTTTTTCTTAGTGGTTTTTT
>CAJXJG010000245.1 GCA_913054425.1 uncultured Fidelibacterota bacterium | reverse complement strand
TTGGTCTTTCATCAGTATCAATAAACTGTTCAACCAAAGAACTTATTTCATTTGGGTTTTTGTCATGTAGATTTAATGTTTTCATTAGGATACTTTCTTCCAGGCTATCTCTTCAATTTACCCGGAGGAATCAATTTGTTGCGAAATGGAAGGTGAGCTTTAATTATCGCGGTTGATTATTGCAAACTTTTCTATGATAATTGACCTCCGCTTTCTATTATTTCTTTCACACTTTTTTCATTCAATTCAATTGTCTTATACGTTCCATCTACATTTTCATATTGAAGAACATATACCCATTCTCTTCCATATTTAAATCTATATTCCGCAATTCTCCATTCCAAATCATTTATCATTATTTGCTGATCAAGTGGATATTTTTGTTTTTTTCTTTTCATTCCCTTTTCGTTAATTAAACCATACACCATATCCCCAACTCCGCAGTTCCCTGCTTAACATTGCTTCAATTACTTCAGCATCCTTTCTTGTGGGGATTGGATTGTACTTTTCATAAAGTTCTTGTCTCAGTTTTATTCCATAGTGCTTCGCATATTTATTTGACTTGTAACCTTCTTTATGCTGTTCAAATCTTAGCGATGGTTTTCTTGTAGATTGTCCAACATAAACACAATCATTACCTTTTATATAATTTGGATTTTTTGTCCGGAACTTTCTTAAATCTGCAACTACTTGCTCTAATTCTATTACATATACAAAGTATTGCTTCATCGTTTCAATTTACCCCTAAATCCCCCCTTTTTACAATGAGTGATCAAGAAAAGAAAAAAGTGGATTTTTGGAAGGATTAATCCTTGAAGATGAAATTACTGGACGGGTTATTGTTTAAATCTACTTCTCAAACTCATTTTTCCATATAAATAACCCACTTTTAATTCTTAGGTACGTGTGTAAATTATAATATGTTTATACATATGTCAATTCACTATCCCAAAGAGGAATTTAAAAATCAACTGAAAGAATCTATGTATCAATTTAAGAGTGCTCTCGAGAATACTGATGGATTTTTGGAAGGATTAATCCTTGAAGATGAAATTACTGGACGGATTATAGGTATGATAAAATGGAAATCAAGAAGCAACATGAAAAAGAATATTCATTTAGCTGCTGCAGCTATTGAAAATGATGATTTTGACAAATGGGAAGAAAAACCGCCGGAATCATTTTACCTGAATGCACTATAACTACTAAGCCCGCTTTTCAAGCTATATCTTCCTCAAACAGATTGTATATAAAAATATAACATAAAATGAGAAAAGACCATTTTAGAAATATTGCGATCATTGCACATGTTGATCATGGCAAAACAACTCTCGTAAATGGCATGCTGAAACAAAGTGGTATCTTTCATATTCACCAGGAAGTCGAGGATCGTATCCTGGATTCCATGGATCTTGAAAAGGAACGGGGAATCACAATTAATGCAAAGAATATCGCAGTCAATTTCAATAAGGTTAAAATTAATATTGTGGATACGCCAGGACATGCGGATTTTGGTGGAGAAGTGGAACGCAGTTTAAATCTGGTGGATGGTGCCTTGTTGCTCGTGGACGCCAGTGAAGGCCCTTTACCGCAAACCAGGTTTGTGTTGAAAAAAGCTTTAGAAAAAAGTCTTCCCATTATTACGGTCATAAATAAAATCGATCGGGCTGATGCACGGATCGAGGACGTAATCAATGAAGTGTATGATTTATTCATTGATTTGGATGCAACTGATGAACAAATTGATTTTCCAATTATCTATGCAAATGCAAAGGAAGGAATTGCCAAAAATAAATTGGACAGCGATTCAGATAACCTTGACCCCCTATTTGAAACTATTATATCAAATATTCCAGGACCAATTGCAGATGACAATCATGTACCACAATTTCTTATAACCAATATGGATTATGATTCTTATGTAGGGCAAGTGGCCATTGGTAAATTAAATAATGGCAGTATAGAGTTGAACCGCTCTTATTCTGTCTGTGGAAAAGAAACCACGACCCATGGTCATAAATTATCAGCACTTTATACATTCAATGGATTAAATAAGGTTCAAGTGGAAAAAGTGGAATCAGGAGATATTATAGCATTGGCCGGATTGGACAACTTTGTTATCGGTGATACAATATCTTCAAATGAAGATCCAAAACCTTTACCGAGAATACAGATTGATGATCCTACAGTATCCATGTTGTTTTATGTAAATAACAGCCCCTTTGCTGGGAAAGAAGGAAAATATCTCACCACTCGCCACATTAATGACAGGCTTCAAAAGGAAATATTATCTAATGTATCACTCCAAGTAATGCCAACCGAGAAAACAGATGTATTTGAAGTCCGTGGTCGTGGAGAATTGCAAATGGCGATTTTAATTGAAACTATGCGCAGGGAGGGATACGAGTTTATGGTCTCAAAACCTCATGTTATTACACATGAGGAAGCAGGGACATTGGTGGAACCTATGGAAAAAATTTTTCTGGATATTCCTGAAGATAAAGTGGGGGTTGTGACTGAAAAACTATCCGCAAGGAAGGGAAGGATGTTACATCTAAAAAATCACGGACACGGTCGTGTGTCTTTAGAATTTTCAATACCTTCCAGGGGATTAATTGGGTTCAGAAGTCAGTTTATGACAGATACAAAGGGTGCCGGAATTTTAAATAAACTTTTTGATGGTTATGCTCCCTGGTTCGGTAAAATTTCCCAAAGAAAAAGTGGAGCACTGGTTTCTGATAGAAATGGAAAAGTAACAACTTACGCTTGTTTGGGAATGGTTGACAGGGGAGAATTGTTTATTAATGCTGGTACAGAAGTATACAATGGAATGGTTATTGGTGAACGGAACCGATCGGAAGACCTTACAGTAAATATAACTCGTGAGAAAAAGCTAACAAATATGCGCAGTGCTGGTTCAGATCATACTGTGACACTTCGTCCTCACAGACAGCTCTCACTGGATCAATTTATTGAGTTTATTGCTGAAGATGAACTGGTTGAGGTCACACCAAAATCTATTCGTTTACGGAAAATGGAATTGGACCAGAATAAACGACTTGCTCAGCGAAAAAAGATAAAAACATATTCCTTATAACTATAATCAGAATAGCTCACTGAATGGAAGTGAATTGATTCTATAATTGTTTTGTTTTAGCACTTCGATGCCAACTCGCCCCG
>CAJXJG010000244.1 GCA_913054425.1 uncultured Fidelibacterota bacterium | reverse complement strand
CGATCTGTTTCATTGAATGACCATTGGTAATACTTTTCACCATCAACTTTTGTTTCTAACGATTTTAAATGAAAAAATGGAAAAAAAGATTTTGCAGATAATGGATCTATGCTTGGACCAATAATCCATGCCAAAGCTGTTTTTTGAGCCACAATCTTCTTCGCAAAAAACCGTTGCCACTGTGAAGAAATAGATTGAACTGGGTAATTATCAAGGACAATCAGATCGTATGGAGTCTCCCAGAATTTTTTTATAGCTGGTTGGAAGGAATCAATAGTAAAAATAAAATGATCAATCTTAATTCTTGGTTGATTGTTCATTATCATTTTAATCACAGAAGTATTATAATTTGGTGCACCGGTAAGTAACGCGACTCGGTATCTGTTTTTCAGGATTGTTAAATGAAAGGATTGGCGGTTATTTTGGATATTTATTTCATTCTCAAGAGAAGAAACCTGAACTTGATAAGTAATTTTCCCTATATCATCTGGTTTAAATTGAAAATGTACATCTGATTGTACGCCGTCACCCCGGATTCGCATGAAACGTGAACCTAATATTTTTCTCTCTTTCGATAAAGTTATATTTATTCCTTCATTTGCAGTAATACCTGTTGCTACAACAACCACTGTTACTTCCACATCTTCTCCTTTAATTGCAACGGTTGGTACATCTATAGATTTCAAGGCTACATCCACAAGAGGTGTGTTTTCTCCAATTCCAATGATATGAATTGGCACATGAATTTCCGATGAAGTTTGTACTGGGTCTAAACCCCGTGTGATTTGACCATCTGTAAATAAAATTGCCCCTGCAAGATTATCCTTCTCCTCCTCCTTTATTGAATTCAAAACGATTCCAAGATCAGTTGAGGAACCTGATGCGTTTAATGGTTCATACAAATCAGTAGGGATTACCTCACTTGAAAAATGAAAACGGTTAATCACAGTTCCCTTATTTTTTATTTTGCTCAAAATTTCTTTTATTTCTTCATTCAGAGTTGTTAATGAGTAGACCTGGTGGTATCCCATACTCATCGAATTATCAGTATATACATTCCACTTCAGGGGATTTTCCTCCAATAATCCCCGAGTGATTTTAGGTTGCAGGAGAGTGAATAAAAGCAAACTGAATAAACCAATGCGGATTAGCACAGGAATTCTCACTTGACGAATAGACCAGAGTTTGAAAATACTCCAGAGAGAGAATGAACAAACCCCTAATAACAATCCCCAAAACCAAAGATCAGGAGGTCGAAGAAATTCAAGAGACATGGCTTAAGAGTAAATAGAATAAAGGTGGTATTGTTTCATAATACGGAATTGAATTACAAAATCTGAATTTAGGTTTGGAGTTGTAAATTAGGTTTGATTCCAAAGTTTATAGGGGAAGTATTTCCTGCTTTTAATTTCAGTTCGCCCAAAAAAGCAACCATAGCTGCGTTATCTGTACAATATACCAGACCAGGGAAACTTAATGAAATATCGGGTAGCGTTTGATGAGCCTTTTTCCTTAGTTGATTATTTGCAGCCACTCCACCTGCTATAACACATGTTTTAATATTGGTAATTTCCAAAGTTTGTTCCAATTTATGAATCAACACTTCAATTATTGCATTCTGATAGCTAGCGGCAACATCTGCTATGCTTATATTACCATCAGAGTCATCAAATTGATCCATATAATAAAGTAATGATGTCTTAAGGCCACTGAAACTGAATTCAATTTCCTTAGTTTTCATGAATGACTTTGGAAAATCTATGGTTTTTGGATTTCCATTGCGTGCTAATTTTTCAATCTCAGGTCCTCCTGGATATCCCAACCCTAAAATTCTTGCCCCTTTATCAAAAGCTTCCCCGGCAGCGTCATCTCTGGTTTCTCCCATTAATTTATATTTGCCTATTTTATTTATGAGCCACACCTGAGTATGGCCTCCTGAAACCAACAGACAAATGAATGGATATCTTAAATTTGGATTCTCCAGAAAGCTCGCAAAGATGTGGGCTTCAAGATGATTAATCCCAATAACAGGGATCCTCAATCCTTGTGCCAATCCTTTTGAAAAACAAACACCGGCTAATAAAGTTCCCGCTAAACCGGGTCCTTTTGTAACTGCTATACCTTCTAAACTGCTTAAGGAGATTCCAGCTTCTTCAATTGCTTGAAATACCAATGAGTTTAAGAGACGTTCGTGTTCCCTGGATGCCAGTTCCGGAACAACACCACCAAAAGATTGATGGATCTTTTGTGAACTGATTATATTTGAAAGAATACGGCCATTTGTACATACGGCAGCAGCCGTCTCATCACAGGAGGTTTCAATTCCAAGGATATTCAACTTGTCCCCTTTGTAACCACTAATTCCACGTTTCTGGGGGATAAATTTTTCCATTCCAAAATGTCGTTAGGCGTCACAACGACAGGTTTAAAAAACTGTAATCTAGGAGTCCATTGTTTCTCAAAATCTATGTAGATGAATATGTCTTCAGGATATATTTCGGCAATTCGATTTACACCACCAAAGATAGTTAATGATACGGTTTGTGGATTAACAAATACCCTAAATTCATCCGGTACATTGACTACTTGAATCTGAACTTCACTTATTATCCGTTCACTGATTACTTGGACGTCTACCTGGTAATTAATTTCATTTAGTGAATATTCGATGAGGCGGTTAGGTCTATTCAGGGAAATCTTTCGGTTTGTAAAATTCTGGATATTTTTAAGCGTGTCTGTTGCTGTTAATACTTCAGTGATTTCTGTCGTTAACATATTTGGGCCAGCGACATTTATAGAGGATGGAATCAGTTTTATATCTCCGACTTGAATGTATCCAGGTATTGGTTGAACTATAATTTTTGGGGTAATTGGAACGGACTTTACAAGATATTCATCCAAACTGATGTGAACTTCCCTCGGATAGACAACTTCGATAAATTTCAGGTTGAAGGAAGGTGGAATTACAACTTTCTGCGGATATTTTGAAAAGTAATCATTAAGGACAAAATCATATTCTTCTGAAATATGATCCAAGTCCAGGATGAGTTTAAAGTTCTCAAAAAAGTTTTTCAGAAGGTATGCTTTCAGTAATTCATTTCCGGTACCAAATAATCGTACCTGAGCAAATTCAGGAACTTCCTCCTTTAGTGCTTTTTGGGCGCTGATATTTCGAGCTACCAGGGGCATAT
>CAJXJG010000243.1 GCA_913054425.1 uncultured Fidelibacterota bacterium | reverse complement strand
CTTTGCAAGGAAAAACAGTAGCAAATCTTTTTTTTGAAATGTCTACACGTACCAGGATTAGTTTCGAATTAGCGCAGAAACGTATGAGTGCTGATACAGTTGTTTTTTCAGTTTCATCAAGTAGTCTCAATAAAGGGGAGAGTTTCAAAGATACTGTCCAAAATATCGAAGCAATGAAGATTGATGCTATTATTTTAAGACACCCCGCATCAGGAGCACCGTTGCATTTAACCAAATTTGTGGATGCAGTAGTGATCAATGCAGGAGACGGGACTCACGAACACCCTACCCAGGCTATTTTGGATATGATGAGTCTGCAGGAACAGTTTAAAAAGCTGGAGGGGCTAAACGTGGGAATAATCGGTGATATTTCCCATAGCAGGGTTGCATTAAGCAATATTTATGGATTGACTACCATGGGTGTAAATGTGATGATATGTGGACCGTCAACACTCATACCTCCCCATATTGAAAAACTTGGTGTAAAAGTAAGTTATGATATGGATGAAGTAATTGATTGGGCTGATGCTGTTATTATACTCCGAATTCAATTGGAACGAATGGGTACCGGTTTATATCCTTCTGTACGGGAGTATAGAGCATTGTTCGGTCTTTCCGTAGAACGAATAAAAAGACACAACAAGGATCTTGTAATAATGCACCCGGGACCCATGAATAGGGGAACGGAAATTGACAGTGCGGTTGCCGATAGTGAAAGAGCAATTATTCTCGATCAGGTTTTAAATGGTGTTGCTTCCCGGATGGCAATCCTGTATTTATTGCTGGGCGGGAAAACAGAAGAAAATTGATTTAGCAAAGAATAATGCGAAGTAAAAAACAGTCGAGAGAACTCCTGCTAAAAGGTGGTACGGTTGTTGATCCATTTCGAAAAGAAAAGTATGTTGGAGATGTTTTTATTAAGAATGGTAAGATTCAGAAAGTTGGTGATGTGAACTATAAATCTTCCATGACTCAGGTTGATTGTTCTGGATTAATTGTGACTCATGGGTTTTGTGATATTCACGTTCATTTTCGGGAACCGGGGAGGGAAGATAAGGAAAGTCTTGCGACTGGATCACAAGCGGCTCTAGCAGGAGGATTTACACGTGTATGTGTTATGCCTAATACCGACCCTCCTCTTGACACTCCGGAATCAATTCGATTCATTGTGGAAAAAGCAGAGACATTACCCATTCATATTCATCCTATTGGTGCGATTACCAAGGGGCAGAAAGGCAAAGAAATCTGTGAGATGGCTGCAATGAGAAATGCAGGCGCAATCGCTTTTAGTGATGATGGTATACCTGTCTCAGATGGAGAAATTATGAGGCTTGCTTTAGAGTACGCGGGAATGTTGAGAGTACCAATTATCAATCATGCTGAAGATTGTTGTATCCGTAATAATGGTGTTATGAACGAAGGGGAAATATCAACTCGAATGGGATTGACTGGAAATCCGGATATTGCCGAATCAATTATGGTGAACCGCGATTTGGAACTTGCACAATTAGCAGGCTCAATTCTTCATGTTCCTCATATAAGCACGGCTAAAGCCATTAATCATGTTCGAAGAATGAAAAAAGAATATAAATACCTTTCGGCAGAGGTGACTCCACACCATCTTTATTTCAACGATGAAGTTCTGGTTGGATACGACACAAATTTAAAGGTTACTCCGCCGATAAGAACCGAATATGACCGTCAGGCACTTATAAAAGCTTTAAAAGATGATGTTATTGATTGTATAGCTACTGATCATGCCCCTCATACTATTGAAGAAAAAGAGAGAACTTTTGATCTGGCTCCCTTTGGAATGATTGGGCTTGAGAGTTGTTTTGGTGTGGTTTATCAGATATTAGTGAAAGAGTCAGGGATGACGCTTGAAGAATTAATCCCAAAATTGACCGTAAACCCAAGAGTGGTGATGGGATTCCAAACTGATTTATTTAAATTTGGAATTCAGGCTGAGATTACTGTGATTGATACCGAGAAGGAATGGGTATTTAAAGAAACAGACATTCAATCCCGCTCCGGAAACAGTCCTTTTCTTGGCAAAAAACTGACAGGGAAAATTCAATTTATTCTTTCGAAAGGAATGTTTACTGAGATGACCTGATCCTTCCTCTATTTTTAATGGGGTTGGCATTTTTTATTTACTATAATTTGTATTGAATTAATATTGACTATGATTGGAGAGTTATACTACTTTCATCAACTTTTATCGAAGTGAAAATTATGAGAACAAAGTCAATCAGTAAATCAGAAATAAGCCATGATTGGTGGGTGGCCGATGCAGAGGGTCAAACCCTTGGACGGTTTGCGAGTCAAATTGCCCAGGTTTTAAGGGGGAAGCATAAGCCTCAATTTACACCTCATATGGATATGGGTGATTATGTTATTGTTGTAAATGCTGAAAAGATCAGAGTCTCAGGAAATAAGGAAACGGACAAATCATATTTTAAACACTCTGGTTATCCAGGTGGTGGCTCAATGAAAACTTTAAAATTTATGAGAAAAACTTATCCAAAAAAAGTTATAGAAAATGCCATTCGGGGAATGCTGCCTCACAATCGTTTAGGCAGTAAACTTTTTAAGCATCTTAAGGTTTTTGCAGGTCAGGATCATCTGCACCATGCCCAGCAACCTAAAAAACTTGAAATGTAAATGAGTAAAGAAACTTATCAAGCAACTGGAAGGAGAAAAAGTTCAATTGCCCGTGTCTTTCTTAGTCATGGGAAAGGAGTTTTTATAATTAATGGTAAAGAATATAAAAAGTATCTTTGCCGTGAAAGTTTAGCAATCCTTGTGAATCAACCGCTAAATACGGTTGGTTGCCTTGGTGATTATGACATTAGTGTCAATGTGAAGGGAGGGGGGCTCACCGGTCAAGCCGGTGCTGTTCGATTAGGTATATCTCGAGCTCTTTTACAAGCAAACAAAAACCATCGTAGTTTATTAAAACCTCCCGGTTATCTCACTAGAGATTCCCGTCGGGTGGAGCGAAAAAAATACGGTCAACCCGGAGCCCGTAAGAAATTTCAATTTTCAAAAAGATAATTTAATGGCACAGATTACTTTTGATGATTTATTAAGTATAGGAGCTCACTTTGGACATGTAGTCCGCAAGTGGAATCCAAATTTTCAGCCTTATGTTCTCATGGAAAAAAATGGTGTTCACATTATTAATCTTGA
>CAJXJG010000242.1 GCA_913054425.1 uncultured Fidelibacterota bacterium | reverse complement strand
GTGATTACCTCAGTTGACAGGGATGACTTAAAAAATGATTATGGAGCGGAAATTTGGGCAGAAACAATTGTTCAAATACATTCGTCTGTTCCTGACTGTACCGTAGAGGTTTTGACTCCGGATTTTAAGGGATATTATCCTGCTCTGAAAAAAGTTTTTGATTCAAAACCGGAAATCTTTTCACATAATTTAGAATGTGTTGAACGAATAAGCAGAAAAGTACGCTCCCAGGCGAATTGGCAGCGCAGCTTGAGTGTGCTGCAGCATTCTGTAGATTATGGCTTGCATACCAAGACAGGATTAATGGTTGGACTTGGAGAAACTAAAAAAGAAGTGTTGGAAACAATGCAGCAGGCAGTTGATGTAGGAATAGAAATTTTCACGATTGGGCAGTATTTACAACCCACCAAGGCCCACTTACCTGTAGATCGTTATGTGTCTGAAAATGAGTTTTTTGATTATAAAGAAGCAGGTTTGGAAATTGGTTTTAAGGTAGTTGAATCGGGCCCCCTGGTGCGAAGCTCTTATCATGCTGATGATCAGATAAATAGATTATATTTGAATGGGTGAATAATTAACTCAATTCATGCCAAATTAACAAATAATTATTATTTTCCTGCCAGACTAGCATAGATAATTTTATGGTATGCTGTTTGTATCATAAAATATTAATTAAAAGAAAGTTACATTTATTATGGATGAAAAAATTGAAAAGGTACAGGATATAGAAAACGGGGGAGGCAAGACCTATCCTGTAATGCCCCTGAGAAACACGGTTTTGTTTCCTCAGCAGGTTATACCGATTTACATCGGACGGGAAAAATCTTTAAAGTTGGTCAACAGCTTAGGAAAAGAAAGCAAGCGTATTGTTGTTGTAGCTCAAGAAGATGGTTCCGTTGAGGATCCCCGCCCTGAAGACCTGTATTCCTATGGTACACTGGCAGTTGTTTTAAAGGTATTTGATATGCCTGATAACAGCAAATCAGCAATTGTTCAAGGTGTTGAGAGAGTAAAAATTCTTTCTTATGTTGAGAATGATCCTTTTTATAGAGCTGTGGTTGAAGAAATCGAAGTTCCAAATCCTTCTTCCGATGATCTTGAACTGGATGCATTAACCAAAAACCTGAGAGGGAGCTTTAGTGAATTGATTCAGGTCGCCCCAAACCTTACTGAAGAGCATTCAGGAATGTTGTCTAATATCCAAAATCCTGCCCGGCTGGCAGATAGGGTAATCTCACTTTTAACGGTTCCCAATGCAGAAAAACAAGCAATCCTGGAGGAAATGGATATCAAAAAACGGGTAGAAGAAGCCATGACCATCCTGACCAGGGAAATCCAGCGCATAAAACTTGGGGAAGAAATCCAGAGCGAGGTACAGGATGAAATCACTAAGTCTCAGCGGGAATATTATCTCCGGGAACAGTTGAAGGCCATTAAAAAGGAATTGGGAGAGGATGAAGCCTCAGTTGAACTCAAAGAATTAGAAGATAAAGTAATCAAGGTAAAAATGACTGAGGAAGCTGAGAAAGTAGCATTGAAGGAATTGGATCGACTTTTAAAAATTCCGACTCAGTCACCGGAGTATTCCGTTTCCAGAACTTATGTGGAATGGCTGGTTGATTTACCCTGGAGCAAATCGACGAAGGATCAGCTTAATATTGGAAAAGCAATAAAGATCCTGGATGAGGATCATTACGGTTTACGTAAGGTAAAAGAGAGAATATTGGAATATTTGGCGGTACGGGCATTGAAACAGAAAAAAGATCCCGACGGCACAGTACGGGGACCAATACTCTGTTTTTCAGGTCCACCGGGTGTAGGGAAAACATCGCTTGGAAAATCAATTGCGCGTGCAATGAATCGGGAGTTTATCCGAATATCGTTAGGAGGTGTTCGGGATGAAGCGGAGATAAGGGGACACAGGCGGACTTATATCGGAGCGCTCCCTGGAAGGATAATTCAATCCTTGAAAAAAGTCGGAACGAATAATCCGGTGTTTATGCTTGACGAAATCGATAAGCTTGGATCTGATTTTAGAGGAGATCCATCGTCTGCAATGCTGGAAGTACTTGATCCTGAACAGAACTTTTCTTTCAGCGATCATTATCTTGAAGTCAGCTTTGATTTGAGCAAGGTCATGTTTATTGCAACTGCAAACTATAAGGACGCAATTCCCCCTGCACTGAGGGATAGAATGGAAATATTAGAATTTTCCGGGTATATTGAAGATGAAAAAATTAAAATTGCCCAGCGCCATCTCATTCCAAAACAGATTGAGGAAAATGGACTGACATCCAAAGATGTCTCTCTCGATGTACACGGGATTAAAGAAACCATAAGATCTTATACCCGGGAAGCAGGTGTCCGAAATCTTGAAAGAGAAATTGCCAATATTTTACGGAAAATTGCCCGGGCTAAAGTGGAAAAAAAGATCAAGAAAGTCAAAATTTCAAAAAGGAAAGTAAATGATTATCTTGGTTCACCGACCTTCTATTCTGAAATTGCTGAACGAGCCACAAAGCCGGGAGTTGTGACCGGACTGGCGTGGACCGCAGCCGGTGGTGATATTCTGTTTATCGAATCTTCAAAAATGAAGGGTACCGGAAAACTAACTCTAACGGGACACCTGGGAGACGTGATGAAAGAATCCGCAACCGCGGCGTTAACCTATGTTCGTGCACATACTGATATACTTGGCTTTGCAGAAGATTTTCATGAAAAAACCGATATACATGTTCATGTACCGGCGGGAGCGATTCCCAAGGATGGCCCCTCTGCCGGGGTTGGTATGTTTATATCTTTGGTCTCAATGTTATCAGGTGTACCAGTGAAATCAGGTGTTGCCATGACAGGGGAAATTACACTGAGGGGAAATGTATTGCCAATCGGAGGAGTGAAAGAAAAGGTAACTGCGGCTCACCGTTCCGGAATCAAAACAATTATTCTTCCTGATCATAACCGAAAGGCCCTGGAAGAAATCCCTGATCATATCAAAAAGGATCTTTCATTTCATTTTGTGAAAGAAATTATGGATGTAATTGATATTGCCATACCGGGAATCAACAAAAAACAGAAACAGAAGAAAACATCCACCAAACCCAAAGCGAAGAAAAAATAGAAAAGAAATAAAATTGGGCGCTTAGCTCAGTTGGTCAGAGCGCCGCCCTTACAAGGCGGAGGTCACAAGTTCGAGCCTTGTAGCGCCCACA
>CAJXJG010000241.1 GCA_913054425.1 uncultured Fidelibacterota bacterium | reverse complement strand
GTCGGCTCATTGGGGATCACCGCTGGAATATGCGTTGGTATAATCCTCCTGAAGAAGAAGAAATTCAGATTTCCTACACCAAAGATGGCGAACTCACCTTTTTCTTTCATATTCTGCCTGATTCATTAGCCGGGGATTCGCTTCCGGAAAATATTGCCTTTGATATTGCCAAAATGTTTATGAAGGACATGACCGGTACAAAATGGCAGGAAGAGGATTGGGATTTAAAGAACAAGGAAATCGCCCAGAAGCCCAACCGGCTAGACTACTATTTTCAATGGGAAAATAATAGATATGATTTTGATGGTTCCACTGTTCGAATGTCCATCCGGGTACATGGCAATGAGGTGGTACGTTATAACCGCTGGCTAGATAGACCCGAAACACTCAATAAACAATTTGATAATTGGGGCTCAATTAGAGGGTTCTTTAATGACCTCGGGGGCTTCTTGTCCATTATAATAATGGTTCTGTCAATTTTATTTGCGCTCTTCTATTTCAAAATACCCACCAATTGGAAAACTGCCAGTGGATTCGCCATAGTTATCGCAGTAGTAAAATTAACAGAACGGTTATTAGAAATGCCCATTGATATTTTTGATTTTAGCAGTGAAGATTCTTTAATATCATCAATTTCAATGAATGGGATCATGGAATTACTGTCTACCTTTTTTGGAGGTTTTATTTTACTGATTATGATGGCTGCATGCGAAAAACTATACAGGCAGACATTCCCAAATTTCATTTCAATAAAAAACCTGTTTAATCCTCAGGGATATTCCAGCAAACTATTTTTTAATAATTACTCTACCGGTGTTGTGGCAGCCGTCTGCGCATTGCCAATCACCGCCCTGTTTTATTACTTCATAAATCAATCCGGGTTTTTCATTGCCTACCAGTATTTGGATTTTAACCAGTTTCTTACCGGTACCCCTTTGATATCAATTCTATTTTCAGGAGTTTTTGATACAATTGACACCATGCTTCCGTTTGCAGTTCTGGTAATGATTATTTACAAACTAATGGGTTCAAAATGGATTTCAATTTTGATTTCCGCCCTATTATTCTCCTTTAATAACAGCTTGGATACAGACCCGGTGATACTTTCTTCAATTTACTTACTTATTCTGGGATTAATCAGTGGATATCTGTTATTTAAATACGGGATTCTTGCTTTGCTGGTTTTTGCATTTGGGCGCGGCATACTATCGAATGTTGTACTTTTCTTTTTTACCGGACAGGTGTATTATGTGACAACCGGTATTATTTTAATCCTGCTCATATTATCCCCCCTCATATTTTGCATTTTACATTATCTGAAGTTTGGGTACACAACTACACCGGATTCACTTCTGAATTCGGCTGAAGAAGCTACAGAAATAAAGTCCATTGAACCTATAATCCCTCCCCATGAACCATTACTGGCTTCTCAAGGGAAATGGGCATATATTTTACTAATCATCGGAGCTGCATGTCTGTTTATACCCGATAATAATGAGTTGAATTGGAATTTTACTGTGAGTGAAGCCCAAGCCATAGAAACAGCCAGGGAATCAATTAAGAATAATTTTAACGGGGATGTTACCGGTTTAGATGTTGCGACTTCCTATTCGGGAAATTTCATTTGGCAATCTATGGATTGGTCTATGGGTCCCTTTTTCTTAACTTTGAACAAACGTGCTACTGATTTAGCTTATTTGCTGGATAACATAGGAAGAAAAGGTATAGTTGATCTATTTGAAAAGTATAATATCAGCACCAATGCCTGGCGGGTTAAGTTTTATAAACCAAATGTGGATGAATCATACCAAATAAATATTGATCCCCGAAATAATAAATCAGCAGATTTTTACTATCATCATTTGTCTGATACGGTCACTATTCCATCAGGCAGTCAGGAAGATGCAGAAGAAATAATTTCAAATACTTTAACAGCATATGCTATTGATGTGTCCAATCTTCCTATACATAGTTCCTTTAAAACAGATCACGATGTCCGTATTGACCATTCAATTGATTATAAAAGGGAAATAACTCTGGATAATCAATTTTCGATAGAAGAAATTATAAAAACTACAGTCTCAGGAAATTTATTTACGTATTTAGAAGGAAAGTTTAAAATACCCGATGATTGGGAAAGGGAATATGTTGTCTATCATCCCCTTTTTCTTATCAGTACCTGGCTGCCGCTTATTATCTGGATTGCTTTTATCATTATAGGGATGTATTTTCTCATCCGTAATACATTTGTTGAAAAATACCAGATTTCATGGTCTTTTATCAGCGGAGCCATTATTTCTGTAATCTTTATCTGTTTCACCTATTTTGCAAATAATATTCCCTTATATAAAGCCTGGTATTGGCCCAATATATCCTGGCTGGCATATTGGCTGGATAGAAGAATCGGCAATCATCTTGAAGAAATTTCACTTTTATGTTTCTTTATTATTGTCCCTGTGAGCTGCGCCTATTTCATTAATCCGCATATAAAGAATTTGATTTCGAAATCAGCCCGGAAAACATACGGGAAGGATGCGCTGATTAGTGGTTTGGCAACATTGGGAGCAATGTTTTTGTACCGCCCGGTTCAATATCTCTTATACTCCTATTTCCCTGGTTACATTGATTTCAGCAGCGGGGCTATTGATATGAATTGGTTTTCTGCTTTCGTACCTGCATACAGCCTACTGCTAACCATTCTCATTGAAACACTATGGATATTCTCCTGGAGCATTTTCTATTATCATAAATACCAGGAGTATTCTGCAAATGGT
The DNA here is from genome assembly GCA_913054425.1 of uncultured Fidelibacterota bacterium. GTDB lineage: Bacteria > Fidelibacterota > Marinisomatia > Marinisomatales > UBA8229 > UBA8229. The sequence continues at coordinate 439 of CAJXJG010000241.1, read as the reverse complement.
AAAAACATAAAGAAATACCTCATTCTTGCCGCTGTATCTCTCTTTTATTTATTTTATAACAGCTTTGTTGATTTTCCCGCAGCTATGATTCCTCATTTTCTATCCCGATTATTCGGTCTAATTTCCTTCATAATACTGATTAAGTACTTCTGGAAAGGGAATCCCCTCAGTCATTTATTTGGTGTTTTGATTTTTTTCCACTTAGACAGAATTATAGCTTTTATCAATGCTGCTGATCCAACCCTAAAACCACAAGGATGGATCTTATTGATTATGTTTACAATCATGTTTATTTATTCGGTTGGGATAGAATCATTCCGGGGTAGATTTTTATCTAAAACCACTTAATAAGGATGAAATCTTTTCAGCATCTGTACACATAGAAAGATATCATCCTTTTTTTAATGCATTAATAAACTGAGTTACCTCCTCAAAATAC
>CAJXJG010000240.1 GCA_913054425.1 uncultured Fidelibacterota bacterium | reverse complement strand
GTTCTGGAAGAAATTGAATGGAGCACATTAATGTTTTTTGCAGGATTGTTTATTCTTGTTGGAGTTCTGGAAGAAAAAGGAGTTATTGAGTGGATAGCCCATCATATTTTTCTTGGTGCAGGGGACAACCCGTATACGGCGGTATTGCTTGTCCTCTGGTCAGCCGGGATAATTTCAGGTTTCCTGGATAATATCCCTTTTACTATCACAATGATCCCTATTGTTCAAATTATGCTGGAAAATAATCCTATCCCCAATAATATCCTTTGGTGGGCTCTTTCCCTGGGGGCATGCCTGGGTGGAAACATAACCATAATAGGGGCATCAGCTAATATTGTTTCTGTAGGCATCAGCAAAAAATACGGCGTGGATATTTCCTTTATTGAGTTTATGAAAACGGGCATGATTATTTCATTCATCTCGCTGACGTTGTCTTCACTGTTCCTTGTGGGGTATTTATGGATCGTTCTCTAATGACTGACACGCAAAAATGCATGGATAAACTTTTTATTGATTTAGTAAAAGTCTATTCATCCTCAAAAACCAGTATTATTGCTCTTCAGGCCATAATTGATTCGCTGGACCATTTGGAATGCAGTTACGATGAATTAGAGCATCAGGTAGGTATATTAAGCGATCATATTAAAAACACCCAGCCAAGGATGTTTCCCCTTGATAACCTTATGATTCTCTTTGATAAAGAATCGGAATCACACTTTCAATCAGGAGACATAGTCAGCACAAAAAATGGATTGAAAAACCTTTTAAAATCTTATCTGGAAAGGTTGAATGATGATCTGGTTAAGCTGACTTCTCATGGTTTAAAATGTATCGAGGATGGAGATCTGATTATTATTCATTCCATTGAAGAAAATGTCGAACTTCTTATTCCAGAGGCAAAAAAACAGGGAAAAATCTTTAAAGTTCTCATACTGAAGCAAGATTTTGACACCACCGGACACGTAATTAAGATCCTTGATAAATGTGAAATCGATTTCCAGGTAATACCTGAATATGATCTGGTCCATTATTTTGGACAGGTTGACAAGCTTTTTATAGGAACTCAGGCGCTCACTATTGATAATAAACTCATTTGTGATCCGGGGACTTCCAATATTGTAAGCGAATGTCACCTGAATAAAATTCCTGTCTACTTATTTCTTAAATCCCTCAAACTATCCCATTATCAGGCAAGTGAGCAAAACATCAAGAAATACGAAACCAAAGAGCGCCATGGTGGAATTGAATACAAGGAAATATTCTACTCAAATGATATTGTTGAATTAAAACTTGTTGACCATATCATTATGGAAAATGGTGAAATAAGCATGAAAAAGATTCACGATTTCGCGCTACACTGATAAAACCATTTATGGAACAACCGGATTTATTTATATTTATTAGACAGTTAATTTGGGTGGTGTTATTAGTCATTGCGGGATTAAGCATACGCAAAATGATTTCACAGAAATCGAAGGGCAGGGGTAAAAAGAAATCCTGGTTTCGAATTGAAGATGTGGAGGATACTGAATAATAAAACCCTCAGGAAATAAGATTATTGAAATATAATAAATTACAAAAGATATTCATTCTGATAATTTTGTTAAATGGTCTCCAATTTGCACAGGAACCTGGTGACCTGTTTTTAGCGGATTCAATGGATTTTATGACGGCAGAGGAAATCCAATCGGAATTGGAAGGTGAAATAGAAGAATTTGATCTTCCCTGGAATATTGAATATGATGTGTCTTTATATCGCCTGGAATACTATACAACAGATCCTTGGGATAATTTGACAATTGCTTCAGGAGTTTTAGCTGTCCCCGGAGGAGTGAATCAAAATTATCCTATAATTAGCTTCCAGCACGGAACTGTTCTAAAAAGGACAAGCGTTGCCTCTGAAAATGGATTTGATTTGATCAGCATGTGGCTGGGAGGAAGAGGAAATGTAACGGTTATTCCAGATTTCCTAGGGTTAGGCATCTCCCAGATTTTTCATCCATATATGGTCAGTCGTCCTTCAGCAACCGCTGTTGTGGATATGATTCGTGCCAGCAAATATTTATGTGATTCATTAAATGTAAGTTTATCAGGTCAATTATTTTTAGCAGGTTATTCCGAGGGCGGATACGTCACCATGGCGGCGCACAAATATATTGAGGAAGAATTATCATCAGAATTGACAGTTACGGCTTCCGCGCCCTGTGCCGGTCCATATGACTTATCATCGGTGATGCTGAATCTCATGTTAACTCCGGAACCCTATGGTCAGCCGAACTATTTGCCCTATACTGTATTGGCATATAATGATGTGTACTCCATATATTCCTCTCCTGCTGAATTTTTTATTGCTCCTTATGATAGTTTACTCCCTCTATTGTTCGATGGCACACATTCTGCCGGTGAGGTGAATGCTGTCATGCCGGATATTCCTTTGGAAATATTTATTCCGGACATTGTTACAGAGATATTAAATAATGAAGATCACCCTTTACGTATAAAATTGGAAGAAAATGATGTGTATCAGTGGGTTCCACAAGCTCCAATGACATTGTTTCACAGTAATGAAGATGAATTAGTTCCGGTTCAAAACGCTTTGAATGCGTATGAATATTTTATTGAGCATGGAGCAGAAAATGTTCAAATTTATACTGAAGATTTAGGCAGTCATGTTGAAGCGGCAGGAGTTTTATTACTCGCTGCGGCAGCCTGGATGGAGGAGATTTCATCTCTATCCTCTCATGCTACTATTATTACACCAAAAATATTCACACTCTACCAGAACTATCCCAATCCATTTAATCCTAGTACAACTCTTAAATATAATTTGATTGAGAAAGCCCATTTATCTCTTACGATATATGATTTATTGGGTAAAGAGATAAACCAATTGGTGAATTCCATCCAGAATCCCGGCAATAAATCAATCGTTTGGGAAGGAACTGACAGTTTTGGGAGATCTGTGAGTGCTGGTGTGTATCTCTACCAGGTGCGGACGGAAGAATATTCAGCAACAAAGAAAATTGTGTTGTTGAAATAAATTATCATTATCTATTGAGTGTCAATGCTATGATTAAACGTAGTATAGAGTAGAGTACTTAAGAAAGAAATGCGCAATTTTATCCTGTTTATTGTAATAATGACTTCTATCTCAATGGCGGGGTTAGTTAAACCTGTTAATGGGAGCACTCTGAATTATATTCATGTATTGTTTGAATGGGAGCAGGAAACAGG
>CAJXJG010000239.1 GCA_913054425.1 uncultured Fidelibacterota bacterium | reverse complement strand
ACAATTCTGCATTTTCCAGGTTGGGAGAGTTTTCCTTCTGCATTTTCCCGGACAAGAACGGTTGCTTCATGCCCATGTTCAACAAGGCTGTCTAAAATGTGGGTTCCCACAAATCCGGTGGCACCGAAGAGAGCAATTTTCATATTTTGAATTTTTTTTTGGACAATTTGTTTGAATTTTTCATCCTGATAGGATTTCGATCATTCCCTCTTCTGTGAGTAACTTACAAGTATTCTTTTGAAAATAATCGTTAACTATTAGAGAATGCATCGTTTTCTGACTGAAAAGATAAACATAATGACATATAGCATAAAATCCATTCAGGTTCCGCTTCTTTTTTTCATGCTGATCATCAGTTCTCCCGGCCAGGACAAACTTCATGAAAAGCAGTTACAGAAAGGATTCCGTAATTCTGGAGAATACCACGCCTGGATTTATTTCACTGATAAAGGATTGGAAACAAATTCGAAAATGAATTCAGCACTTCAGCTTGTATTGGAAAACCTAGCCGAAAAAACAAAACAGCGGAGATCTAAAACAAGAGGTTCAATACTGGTGGATGAGAGGGACATCCCTGTCCATGATGAATATATAGAATCCATACGAAATTCAGGACTTTCGATTCGAACGACTTCAAAGTGGCTTAATGCTGTTTCCGTATCCGGTTCCCTTGAGCAACTGAATGAAATTACGGCTTTTGAATTTGTACAGAAAATTGATCCAGTTTACGGAGGAAAACGAACAGATCCCGTGAAAATTTCACCGGGGAAATCCACTGAAAATCTAGATAGAAATGATTACGGCGCTTCCTTTAACCAATTGGAGCAGATCAACGTCATCGCCGCTCATGAAGCGGGCTACACCGGCGCCGGTATCCGGATTCTCATGCTGGACACGGGCTACTACACCGATCACGAAGCAATTCCGGATGACCAGGTTTTCGCTGAATGGGATTTTATCAACAACGACGGGGAAACACAGAATGAAGATGGAGATCATGAAAGTCAGCACAACCACGGAACCTACACTTTGTCCGCATTGGGAGGGAAATGGGACGGAGAGTTATACGGCCCTGCGTATGAAGCGGAATTTCTGCTGGCGAAAACGGAAGACGTAACCCAGGAAGTCCCCATTGAAGAAGATCAATATGTTGCCGGATTGGAGTGGGGCGAAGGTTTAGGGGCGGACATTGCGTCTTCATCACTGGGATACATGGACTGGTACCAGTTTGAGGATCTGGATGGATTGACCGCTGTTACAACCATCGCAGTGAATATAGCTATCGAAAATGGAATGATAGTCACAACAGCAGCAGGAAACTATGGCTCAGATGGAATCATCGCACCGGCAGATGCTTTTGATGTGATCACCTGCGGAGCGGTGGATGAATTCGATGAAATTACCTGGTTCAGTTCCTGGGGTCCCACTGCTGATGGGAGAACGAAACCGGAAGTCTGTGCCCGGGGTTTAGATACCTATTGCGCCCTTCCGCCTGAATATGGCGGGGGGTATGGAGGCGTCAGCGGAACCTCGCTTTCAACACCGCTCATCGGAGGTGCCTGCGCATTGATCCTCAATGCTCACCCGGACTGGACACCACAGCAGGTTCGTGAAGCTCTCATGATGACTGCTAGTGATCCTGAAAATCCGGACAATCAATACGGCTGGGGAATTATTGACGTTATGGCAGCCATAGATTACAGTTTTCCGGAAATGGAAACTTACTGGCAGATATTGGAATTACCTCAGGGATACGAGAGACAGATTTCTACCAACGGTCAGAATAGAGTCATCACGGCTGGCCTTGATATAGGTGATATGCAGTTCCATATTTATTTTTCTGATGATACGGGGGACACTTGGTTTGATATACCTATTCCCAATACAGGGTTTGTTACAGCCGAAGATATACTTCTCACCGATGACAACAATATATATGTTCCAGATTTTGCCTACGGAGTTTTTCACAGTTCAGATTTTGGACAGAGCTGGACAAGCCCGGGGGAATTTACCCCCGAGGGTTGCGCTGCATTCAATATCCATTCTACAGGTGTGATGTTTGCTGGGCTATCTTACTCTGGAATTGGGTTCATTCATCGCTCAGAAGATCAGGGAGAGACCTGGACAGCGATTCCGCTGCCTGATTACTCATCCAACTATGCTGTAGAACATATTCATTTTAACAGTCAGGGACATGTATACCTGGGTACGATAAATGGTGTCTATCGATCGACAGACGTGGGCCTTACATGGGAAAAGGTGAACAGCGGTCTGGACGGCGTAAAGGTTGCCACTATGACGATTGATGCTGAGGCTGATATTTATATCCAGACGACCAATCCGGGCCTGTACGATGGTTATTACCGTAGCCAGGATAGCGGTGATACGTGGCAGGCACTGGACTTTTATGATCACATCGGTTGGTCCATGGAATTTCTGTCAATCGATGGTTCCTTCTATGCAATTGGGAGTGACAATGGCGTCTCTTTCTCTGATGACGGTGGAGTAACCTGGACTCAAATAAATGATGGTTTTGAAAGTGATGAATCTAATTACTTACTCTACGATCTGGACCTCGGAGGAAATGGTTATCTCTACCTCACAGGCAGGTACGTTTACCGGTCGGATGAACCTGTGACTGAGCCGGTATATGACGGTCCCGTCTGGCACATCTCAACCACCGGCTCAGATGAAACTGGTGACGGTTCAGAAGAAAATCCCTTTGCTACAATACAGCACGGCATTGATGTTTCAAGTGATGGGGACTCTGTGCTTGTCTCTTCCGGTACTTATTTGGAGAGCATAGACTACAGTGGGAAGAACATAGCCGTTATAGGAGAGGATAGAGAAACAACAATTATTGATGGGAACCAGAGCGGGAGTGTGGTAATATTTGACAGTATTGTAGGTTCAACAGCGGTTCTGGCTGGTTTTACAATTACGGGAGGCAATGCTTACGATGGAGGAGGGATTTACTGTACTTCTTCTGCCCCAACGATAAGAGATAATATCATTACTGGGAATGTATCAGAAACCTATGGTGGCGGGATCAGTTGTAATTATTCTTCTGCAGTTATTATCAACAATACTATCACATCTAATTCAGCTTATTACGGAGGCGGGATTTCTTTTGACCGCTATACATCTTCAGTTATCAAAGGGAACAATATTACGGGGAACAGTGCGGAGGAGGGTGGCGGGATTGGATGTTTTACCTTCTCATCACCATCCATCACAAACAATACCA
>CAJXJG010000238.1 GCA_913054425.1 uncultured Fidelibacterota bacterium | reverse complement strand
CATCAAATGGAAAAAGACCAGACGTTACTATTTCCCGCATTTAATGTAAATGACTCTGTTACGAAATCAAAATTTGATAATATTTATGGTTGCAGGGAATCTCTGGTTGATGGGTTAAAACGATCCATGGATGTAATGGTGGCAGGCAAGACAGTGCTCATTTGCGGCTATGGAGATGTGGGACGTGGTTGTGCTCAATCCATGCGTGGATATGGTGCAAGGGTTTTGATCACAGAAATTGATCCGATTTGCGCACTACAGGCTGCAATGGAAGGATATGAAATAGTGACAGTTGAACAAGCGCTGGTTGAGACAAACATTTTTGTTACCGCTACCGGGAATAAAGATGTCATTTCTCTTGAACATATGAAAGCGATGAAAGACCAGGCTATTGTTTGTAACATAGGTCATTTTGATAATGAGATACAGATAAATGCGCTGAATGATGACCCTGATGTTAAAAGAGAGGTAATTAAGCCCCAGGTTGACTGCTATACTTTTGAAACTGGAAATCAAATTTATGTTTTAGCGGAAGGACGTTTAGTCAATTTAGGATGCGCAACAGGGCACCCAAGCTTTGTAATGTCTAATTCATTCACAAACCAGGTGTTAGCTCAAATTGCACTGGCAACTGAGCAGCGAGACTTAGGTGTTTATATGTTGCCAAAAATACTCGATGAAGAAGTTGCACGTCTTCACTTGGACAAATTGGGTGTTACTCTTACAGAATTAACCGATGAACAGGCTGATTATATTGGTATACCCAAAGAAGGCCCATATAAACCGGACCATTACCGGTATTAATAATTATCTAATTTTCATGAGGAAAATTTTCCTCAAAATACTTGTTTTTCCTTTTCTGGGGATTTTATCAGTTTTTAGCATTTCCTGTGATTTTGAAAGCCCTTCAGAATTTGAAATGCCCACCTGGTATGTGGATATTCAGTTGCCCTTGCTTCAGGAACGGTATGATTTAGAGGGGATGGTGGATAGCATACAGATTTTTCCAACCCCTGATTCGATTGGAATGCAATTGGTTTTTGAAGATACCCTTCCGACGACTTCAATCGATCCAGATTGGCTGGAAGTAAATGTGAATCATTTGGTGGAATTTGAAACGGATTCCGTCATGAATCCTGAATTAGACCGTGATTATGATACTTTGGTTCATGTAATTGCTACAATTCATATCGACTCCCTCCCCACAGGCCTCACTTATGTTACAGGTGAGGAATTTTTTGCTCCTCCAGATGAAGACACTGGCATTCTTGCTTCATCGTGGAATGCTTTTGCAGAAACATTTGAGATGGAGGTAGAAATTACAATTGATTTACCTGAGATCGATCCGAATTCCTTGCCGGATTTTGTTACATCGGTTGATGGAGTTGTTATTTCAGATACGACAGATCCACAAGATTGGTTTCCATTATTTAGGACAAAAATCACAAATAATGGATTGCCAACTCCATTGGAGAATATAAGTTTTGAACTATTGACCGGAGAGAATATGAATAATCCTGATATATTGGCAGATCATTCTAGGGAAATTCTCTCAAAGGAAGCAGCCACCTTTGACACAGTCTCAACCTTAGTGGGTGACACCCTTAGTAATGCTCTTAAAATGGTATATAGGTTTGGGATAAGTCAATATACGGGAGAATCGGAAATATTGACAATTGAAGAAGAGGATGAAGTACAAATTAATATTGAAATTTGGCTGAGAATTTTTGGCTTGGATAATGCAGTTGTCACTATTGCAGATACAGTACTGCCAATCGAATTGGAACCAATCAGCTTTCCATCGGATATTGAAATTTATTCTGGTTTATTTAGATCTAACACCTATCCTGAAATCAATGAGATTAAAATATCCAATCTGAAGAGCACTTTCCCGTTTAATATAGATTTTGGTATGAATTTTAGAAATTTTATTTCACCTGAAGGAAATGTTCCTGTCGAAATTGATCAGCCAATTAATGATACAATACCAGCATATTCTGAAACATTCAATATTGATGGATATACATTCGCTAATTATCCAGCGAGCGATACAAGTGCACTTACAGAAATGATTGTGGATATTTCCGCAGTTTTGCAGGCACAGCAAGCATTAATTCCTTTGGATGGCAGCGAATTAGGTCGAATGAGCATAGACGTGGATATTTCCGATCTTCATTTCGCATCATTAAAGGCGACAATAATAGAAGATTTTCCACCATCGGAGCAGAATATTGAGGGAATTCCCCAAGGTTTTGATGGAATGGCATTCACCAATGCTATGGTCGAGTTTGAGATGTGGAATGAAATTGATCTTCCTATCATATTCGATCTTGATTTGGTGGGAATCAATTCATTTGGAGATTCTGTAATTGTTGGCGTAAGAGCAAGTATAGCGAGGCCTAGTGATTATGATTCTGATACGACGAAGACAATAATTCGCTTAAGCAAACTTGGTACGACTACGTTGAAATACGCGTCACTGATGGATACTCAACCGAGCGAAAGTGTCACTGTTCCTCCTGAAACTGGTGAATCCACCATTGTCGAGTTGTTATCATTTAATCCTGATTCCATAATTGTAGAATCCGCAGCAAGAATCGATGGACGAGGAGAAATTATTCCGGGAGCGGGGATCGGTGGAGTCTATAGAATGGTGGCTCCATTTGAAGTAAAATTGGACCCAATGACCTTTATTCCCGTCACAAAAACACCAATAGATGAGTTTGAACATTCCACCCGTAACAGGATTCGGAGCACCCTTGCTCACGCAGAATTAACAACACGTGTGATTAACAGTATTGTTGATGGCGAATTATCCATTTTGCATTCTAACAGCATATATTTTCCATTGGATACTACGGCCGAGATGTTAGCTAATTTCCGTAACACATTGGCTACTCATGGGGATTTAGACTCAACGGATAATTTGTATGTTATAACTAATTGTGAAGCGATGAATCTGGAATCTGGGGATGTCTATATTTTTAACGTTATGGATGACTTCAGCAAGTGTGTTGACGGTTTGGTTTATTTAGTGAAAGAGTCCACTGGTGTAGGACCAGATACAGTCGTTTCTTACATTGATACTTTAGTGACTATTGTTTTACCAAAACCCACGCGGTATTATGGAACTTCAGGCGACCAAGTTTATGGTTCTGCAAGCACTCCGGGCGATATAACTCATTCGTCAATTATTAATGCAGAAAAAATTCGCCTTTTAACAGATTATGGTGATCATTTTGTAGTGCCCAGGTTTCAATTAAATGG
>CAJXJG010000237.1 GCA_913054425.1 uncultured Fidelibacterota bacterium | reverse complement strand
CCATAATGTGAGTATTATGCGCCAGATTATTCTCCCCAAGATATGTTCCCACAAGGTTTATATTATCCATATCCCGGATATCCCACATCTTCACAGTTTTATTCAACGTCTCCTCTGTGGTCATCAAATACTTTCCGTCATCTGTGGGCCAGGCATTGTGAGCATATCCCCCATTTAGAACATTTATTCTTGCCATCATTACAGGATTCATTTTGTCGGACACATCCCAGATTGAATAGGAAGAACTGTTCCCCTCAGAAACATAGACCGTGTCATTCCTGGCATAAACATCATGAATGTCCGGAGTGCTGACTTCATTGATATCATCCGGGTTTTCCGGATCTGCTAGGCTCACAATCCGAAAACCGGAATAATTCTGTTTGGGGATATAGGCATAACCGGTTGCTGTATCAATTGACAAATTGTGAGACCGAACATTCTGTGTATACACATACGAACCAACAAACCGCACACTGTCAGGAAGATACTGAAGATCAATAATCATTAACCCATAATTGACGCCGCTCATTTCGTTCACTACATACGCGTAATGCTCATAGGTCTTGATATCACGGTGATAATAATAATCATTGTTCTGTGGACCACGTACTACATCAATCACCTCCAGGGTGGAAGCTTTTACTATGGCAACTCCCTCCAGAACTCCCATGATGGCATATTCCTGTCCATCCGTCGCAGTATAACCCCACACGTCGGAGCCACCGGTGGTATCTCCGGAATTCCACTCCTGGGATGGAAACCAGATACGTCCAACTAATTCCAAACTATATCCATTCGGTTGAGCAAAAAGATCGGATTGAATTTGAACTGATAACACAACGATGACATTGAAAATGATTTTCCAGTTGTAACCGTTTGAATATTTCATATGGTTGATTTAATTCATCTATTATTTTATCACAATGGATTTTATCCACTCTATTTTTCTATCTACTGACCAACCGAACATTGATGCCTTGATTCGGGAGACACCTTTATTTCTTAGTCTCCATTTATATGTCCACACAGCACCAAGTCCAGCACCAAGGATCCCCATGGTTTGTATACCCCTTAAATCTGCCTGATCGGATCCAAAGGCGGGAAACAAAGGCCATCCAAAAAAATAACCCACAGCAGCACCTCCATAGGCACCAATTCCACCCCAAAGAAGGCTCTGGTCTAATGTCAACTCGGGTTTACTGCCAATTGATTGAATATTTGCAATGGATACTTCTATAGTATTACCGTGTTTATCTATCATGAAAAGAATATCGCCTGCCATTTTCACAACCAGATAATTATTAAATTTTCGATGAGCAGTGTGAATCCACCATGAACGTTGAGTCTTAGCTATATAAAGTTCAGAAACATCACTTTTCTGTTGATCTGTCACAATAGGATTTTGAGGGATTTCCTGTTCTTGTAATTCCATGTTTACATGAATGAAATCAGGCTGAAGTTTCCATATGCTTCCGGTAAATACATCAATACCCACTAATGGAATTAATGTGGGGGGTGCAGGTTCAGTTAACGTTGCAATTGGCAAATTTCCATACACCCACGAATTCAGTTTCCGGGTTACCCGGATATGCTCGGTTCTATATCCTTCCTTTTTAAGCGTAAGAGAAAAGTTTTTTTTACGACTGAATGAAACAGTAAGGGGTGTTTCACCAATTATTTTACCATCTTTCATAACAGACACATTTTCCGGAATGGTATTTACTTCAATTGTCTGTTCAAATCCACCCTGGTCTACAAAGGTTACCACTGATGCACAGGATGTCAATAGAATCGAACAAAACACAAGGCACATCAATACAAAATTATTTACTATTTTATATTTCAATTCATCTCAAAAATTGTTATTCATTCTACATGAACTGTTTCACTATACAAATTAAAACTACGGTTTTCATCATATAAATTTCAGGAAATAATATTGTCAAAATAAAATAAGATTTGATTATTTCACTGTTTTATACGATCCGATTTCTGCAATTATATTTCCTATGATCAAAGCAGAGCCTCCTAAAACCAGCCAGAAAGTAAATGATTCCATGCTGTATCCGAGGGCCAGAACTGTTGCCCAAACCGGCTCAAGAGCATAGAGGACAGATGCCCTGACTGGGTCTAAATATTTTTGATAATAATTTACCAATGTCAATGCTATGAAGGTGCCAAAAAAGGAAGATAATACTAACGGAATAAGAAATCTTTTATCCTGTACTAATTCGACAATTTCAAGTTCCCCCGGATTCATAAACTGGTAAAAACAGATCATTATGAAACAAATCAGTGCACATAAAAATATAGAAGTAAAAGAAACAGCAATTGGTGAAACACGTTTTGTTACTACGTCAATTGCAATAATATGACCGGCAAATAGTAAGGCACACAAAACAGTTAGCCATTCTGCTGAATCAAAATGTAATTCCGGAGGGCCCTGGATATATCCCGCACCAATCGTTGCTAATAAAACTCCTAATACAATGAGAACGGATGGAAATTTCTTTTTCCAACCTATCATAATTAATGCCGTAAAAATAACATACAGGCTTGTTAAAAATGCTGAAACAGCCGGGGTTATGCCATCAAGTCCAATCATCTGAAATACAAATCCACCCAGCATGAATAGAGAAAGAATTAAGCCTCCGCGCCAAACCGGACGGTCTGTCAATTTCACACGAGCTTCTTTGACAAAAAGAGGAAGCAGAATTGCTGCGATACCAAATCGAACACAGACAAACAGCAGGGAAACACCGGTTGAGTCACCGGACATCACATACTCTTTGGAAGCATCAAGCGCCTGCTTGAGCCATACGAATGTCCAACCCCAGATTATTGTAACGATGAACAGCACACCGGTTGCTTTATTTCTCATGCTATTTTAGGGATACCATCTTTCTGATCTGCACAAACTCACCGGCACGCATCTGGTAGAGGCATACTCCTGCACTTACCGGCTTGCCTGGTCAATACCTGTCCGATCAGATCGGTGGCGCGAAAGAATAGATCGTTACTGGGGGATAGTTGGCCAGTTTTAATATTTAGATAGCTTTACTCGAATTTCAAGGGTCTTCCCGTATATTTACATCCTTGAATTCCACACCATAATGACTGAGCACCTGCACCACGGAATTGGAAAAACCGAACATTGACATATCTTGAGTGCCTTTCACATACAGAATAATAGGATTATTTTTAATATCCTTAATAATCTGTTCTTTTAATTCCATAATAACCTCTTTTTATTTATTCCATTCTCTGTT
>CAJXJG010000236.1 GCA_913054425.1 uncultured Fidelibacterota bacterium | reverse complement strand
CTGATGGTATTATGCACAGGGTAGATAATGACTCACTAAAAGTTCGCAAGGCAATTTTTATAGTAGCGAATACCCAGGATTTAAACCTGACCTACGATTTTACATCCTCCGGGACAGACGCTTCTGAATATTCTGAATACCAGGAAATTGCTTATGATGACGGTACGGCTGATACATTTACCGATAGTTATGGATCATCTTTTGGATGGGTGGGTTGGGGAGATGAATCTAGCGGACTGGGTTGGTCCATGTATTTCAAACCGGCTATGGCTCAAAACCAGTTGGTAGAATTTAAAATTTTGGCCAATTTTTCCCAGGATTTTAGTGGGTCAACACTTGCGGCTGACGCGGACAGAGATTTTTCTGTCCATGTATGGAAGCCAACCACCGATTCAGAGGGCTCGGTTGAGGATCTAATTACCCCTTTTAATTGGTCCACAAATCGTCAAGGGTTTACATCTGAATTCATTATAATTGATCTTACTCCTTACAAAGACCAATTAAAAGATCAATCAGAGGTATATATTGGAATTGTAGAGGATGACAATGTTGGTACTTACATGGCTTTGGACAAAAATGTGAATGGCCAAACATATACTTATGCTTTCAATTCTAATGGTGAAAGTAAAATGTACAGTTTCTCTGGGTTGACCACGGACGGTACCTCCTCGCTGGAAGGATGGAACTATATGATGCGGGCCACCTTTTTCTATTCAGACACCACCCAGCCTGCATTTAAGGCTGGCTTCGTTCAAAACCCTGTATTTACAGATGAGCTTGATTTATATGTAATTGGCAATTCGTTCGTAAGCCCAAATAAAGTAAAACTTACGGTAACGAATGGTGGCGAAAGTGAACAACTGAACGCAGCAGTATTAACGGGCAATGATAGTATTTTAATTGCTAACCAATATCGGTTGAATTCAACCGGAACCCTGGCGCTTAATGTGAAAGGCGGTTTACGTTATAGCTCTTCTTCCACTGATACGACTTTTTCGTTTACCGTTGCTCAAGCACTGGCTAAGAAAGCTGCAGTTATTGCTTCCTCCGATTCCCGCTTTGAAATGAAAATTCCCGCCGGCGCTCTTAAAGAGGACACTTACCTCATATCCGTTATTAACGATGGATTGTTCTCACCCAAGCATATTTCTGAAACGATTGGCAATACCTTTTCTGTGGGGCCGTTCGGCAAGGAATTGGATGAATCTGTTATCCTCCGGGTTGAACTTCATGAAGAAGTTATTACCGCAAATAATCCGGAGCACTTATCCATTGGATATTGGGACGGGGAAATATGGCGAGAACTATTTACACAAATCTCCAAGGATGGCAATTATCTTATGGGAAGAGGTACCCATTTGGGCCATTATGCCCTTATACAAAAAGGTAGTGGTTTGCCATTAGCGACCAAAGATGAGTTTATCCCCACAGAATATGCTTTAAATCAAAATTACCCAAATCCTTTTAACCCGGAAACCATGATTACATACGAAATACCGGAAGGTGTATTTGTGAACCTTAAAGTATTTGATATTTTAGGACGGGAAGTAATCGATCTTGTTTCAGAAAACAAATCGCCTGGGCGATACCAAGTTTTATGGAATGGACAAAATCGTTTTGGTAATCCTGCTGTCAGTGGTATTTATTTCTACCAGCTTTCAACTGGTGAATACAAACAAACTAAAAAAATGATTTTGGCGAGGTGACATGATGCGTTTTACTAAATTATTATTTGTGGCTGTAATTCTCTTCAGTTCGTGTAAAAAAGAGACTAAAACACAATATGATATTACTTTCTCGCCGTCGGAATTGGACTATGGCAAAATGGAACTGGGTCAATCCAAAACTGAAACCATCACCATCATGAACGGTGAAGGCTCAAGCGGGACGTATGTAGGAATTCTGGAGGTAATGGATACACCGGGATACACCATTGAAGGCGGAAACAAAATTTCACTGGATAAGGGAGCTTCTCAAGAGGTAAAACTCACATTTAAACCCACAACACTCCAAACCTACCAGGGCAGATTCACTGTTATTGATGAAAGTAGAGAATTGGATTTCTTCTACGAAATGCCGATCAATGGTGCGGGGGTTGGGCCGGTTCGATTCTCAACAAATGAAACAATACTTAGCTTTGGCCTTGTTAAGGATGATTCACCAAAAACAATGGACTTGGCTATTCAAAATAGTTCCACATCCGGTTTCCCATTAAATATAACCATCTCTAAAACAACAGGTGATTTTTTTATAGCTGATAACCAAACAGACTATACAATTGATATAGGGAGCTCTTTAACTCTAAAAGTGACTTATAGTCCAGTATCGTTGATGTCAAATGGTTCACTTGAATTCACTCATAATTCCTCAGTGAATTCAAGCCCCACAACAATTAATCTTAAAGGTATTATGGACAAATCGGACGATATTAATTTAAGCATTACATCCGGTTGGACAAAATTTGAAACGGGCAATTACTCTGGAGGCATGGATGATTTTCAAAATGTAATGACCTATGTAACCATTAGCTCACTGTATGACAGCCTTCATTCAAAGGTGTTGGTCGGCCGTGGTTGGTCTTATGCTTTTATGCGGAATTACAATGAAGGGTACGATGATTTGTTAAAGGTGTATAATGATTATGCTGGTCATACAACATCCCAAGCCATGTTTGACATTTATGCCGGTTTGGCCGTTATAGGAAATCTAAGTGGTTTTTATTCAGATGTAATCACCTACGCATCCGCATTGCTCACAGGGGATGCTGATTATGTTTTTTCACATAAGACAACGATTGACCATAAAGATATTCGAATGACCCGAGTTCAGGCTTATTATAATATAGGAGAATTTGTGAAAGCCGCAGGCGATATGGATGTTTTGGATTCTGCCAACGCCCCTCATTCTACTGATCCGACCACGCTTCTTGCAGCTATTCAAGCACTCTCGGGGGCTCTTTAGGTGGATTTAAATGGCAAAACAGCTATTATCACGGGCGCTTCCCGCGGTATTGGTCCCTATATCGCAAAATCCCTTGCCCAGAATGGAATAGCCATTATAGCCGTTGCCCGAAATGAGAGTGGCCTTAAATCAACCCAATCTGAAATCGAAAAATGTGGTGGAACCTGCTATAGCCATCCGTTTGATTTAACGAATATTGATGGGTTGGAGGACTTTGCTAATGATTTATGGCAGGCGTATGGGGCGATTGATATCTTAGTAAATAATGCCGGTGTTGAACATTATCAGCATTTTGACCGACTCAGCAAG
>CAJXJG010000235.1 GCA_913054425.1 uncultured Fidelibacterota bacterium | reverse complement strand
ATTATTGTTTGAGGAATCTCCTTCAACCAAAAAAAGGTTTAAATCCTTTCCCAATTCAGATCACAATAATATTCTCTTTTTATATTTTGAAGAATTTTTTATTGTAATTGAAGAATTTTTGAAAGATAATTCATAGGTTATTTTTTAAAGCAGAAAACATGAAAGTATTATTCGTTTAAATTTCTTTAAATACAAGGTAAATTCACACAACTAAAGAAAGGAAAATCAATAATGAAAAACATTGATATCAAGAGTGTCATGATCGGAGTACTGGGAACTCTATTGGTTTTTGTTACAATAGGAGCAACGGGAAATCAACAGAGTTTTGGCGATATTACCGTGAATTCAATCAAAATTGTTGATGACGGGACAGGCGGTTTTATGAGCACCTACAACTCAGAAGGAGAAATGACTTCGTACCTGGGTACAGACGCAGACGGCAATGGCGTAATCGGCGTCCATGCCAGCGATGGAATCGAAACCGCACGGATAGGATCAGATGAAAATCAAGATGGAGTGATTCAACTCAATGATAGATATGGAAATACCCAATGGAGCCAATCCGGTGAGAAATTAGACTCCAAGTAAAGTTCAGAGGAGACAGCTAATCAGATTCTCCCCGGCGAAACAATAAAATGAAGAAAGTTTATTTAAATTAAATCATGGATGAGAAAAATGAGTTCCCTCCTACCTTTAATTAGAATGTACACCGATGAAAATGGATACACCAGATTTTCCCGAATGGGTTTACCAGTAATTGAAAAAACAGGATTAGGATCCGTTGGACATTTTTCCTCCTTATTTGTGAACGAAAATATTTTAGACAATGCGGGAGATGTCCGGATGCAATTCGGGGTCACTCCCATCCCTGAAAATCCTTCAGGAGAAGGACCAGAGCTGGCCCACACTGCCCCACGGAAACAGTTGGTGATTACCTTGGGAGGCTATCTGGAATTCAAAAGCTGCGGTGTAGATAAAGAGGATCCGGAATATAAGGTGTTGATTTGTCCTGGAGATATTTTACTGGCGGAAGACCTGGAGGGAAAAGGCCACGTTTGGCGGTTTGTGGAAGATGATTCTGGTAAAGTTCACCCCTGGGAACGGTGCTATATCCACTTGGGAGAAGAATATGATCATTTTGTTTCCCAGCTGGTAGCGCTTGATTAACAGATCCAGAATTACCATATCAAACAATCTGACTTGAGAAATGTGGAATAAAATTACCACTTCCGCATTTTTATCTGTTAAAAATTATTGGCCTTTCTGGATAGTACTTAGCCTATATTTTCTTATCCCTGCACTGCGGGGAACGGTTGATCCGCCGGAAAAATTCTATTGGATTGACACGCAGTTTCCTTTCCTTTACTGGATGATCATTCCCTATTATTCTTATTATTTCATCCTGTTCACGCTTGGGCACACCACACAGGATAAAAGGAAAATAAAGATGATAAACATCCTGCTCGTGTCCCTCTGTTTTTTTTCATACCTGGTGTACCTCGTTTGGCCGGTTCACAATAAAGTGATCCACAGTCACCTCACTGAAAATCCGTTGCAATTTCTTTATGATATCATCATCATGAATTACATTGATATTAATGCCTTCCCATCTTTGCATGTAGCCATAAGCTCATTGATATGTTTTGTGATTGGCAGGGAGAAAGAAAATCTTCGGAAGGTTTATTGGGTCTGGGGCTTCCTGATCGCATTATCCACATTCCTGTCGAAACAGCATTATTTTTATGATACTGTTTTCGGAATAGTATTAGCGGCAATTTGCTTCAGAATTTATTCTGCCATTTTTAAGTCATGAATCAAAAATTACATATTCCGGCTTTTTCAGTTTTTGCGGTAATAGTTGTTCCGATCATGGTTCTTTTGGGACAGTCCCATGAAAAAAATGATCCTCCCGGAACACAGTCACGTTCAGGTCCTGATTTTGTGGTTTCCTTAACCGTTTCCGGGGGCGAAACAAACGGCAATCCTATTCCCTATGTTTTACGGTTCGGTTTTAAACCTGAGGCCACAGACGGGTACGATGAGGGAAATGAATTCTGGACCGGGGATCAATATGCTCCACCGCCTCCCCCGCCCCCATCCTTTGACGCGGCTTTAAGCTGGCAGCAGGATAGGTATTACACCCAAATCCTCAATGGATCTGCAGATGATCTGGTGGAACATGTCTGGGATATCCAATTGCAATATCCTGAAGACGAAATTATACAAGTAACCTGGAATAATACTGGCTGGCCTAACTTAATGACATTCTGCCAACTTCAAGATGCATTTGGTGGAATATTCGTGGATATCAATATGGTAACCGGCGAGGGGTTCGCAAATCCTGCTTTTGCAAGTTGGGATGGATCCATCCTATCTCTTTTTAGTAGTGCAGTAAACACTTTAAAGTTACTTGTCACACCAATGGCCAACGCCTTTTTAAATCAAACTCCCTTTGCAGATGCAGGTGAAAACCGGGTGGTTTTTGAACTGGAACAGGTTGGTGTAAATGACACAACCGGAGTCCCCATATTTGAACCGACATTGGTGACATTGGATGGCTCAGGCTCTTTTGATCAGGACCTGGATATTTTAGCTTTTGAATGGACATCACTGGATGGGATTACTCTGACTGGAGCAACCACACAAAACCCAACTTTTGAAGCGTCGGGAGTCAGTGACACTGTCCAATTTAGATTTGAACTGGTTGTGTCAGATGGTGAACTGCAATCCGAAGCAGACACGGTAACAATTACAATCGTTCCTAATCTCCCCGTAGCCGTTGCTGGGGAAGATTTCGGAGTTGCGGAAAATGTCCAGACTCTCATTGACGGTTCAGGCTCCTACAGTCCTGATGGTTTCGATTTGTCATTTACATGGTCCGTTCCGGAAGGAATCGATAATTTTCCCGGTATAAATGAGGATAGTCTCATATTTACTGCGCCCGCTGTGGAGGAGCCTACAGAGTTTTTATTCACCCTTGTGGTAAGTGATGGAGAATATGATTCTGAAGTTGATTCGGTAACAATAACTGTACTTGAAAATACCCCGCCGGTTGCCAATGCTGGCACAAATCAACACGTCATTGAAGATGTGGAGGTTATCTTAAACGGATCAGGATCTTATGACCCTTCCACCACCGGAACGTTTACTTTCCTGTGGACATCTCTTGATGAAACAATCAATTTATCAGATCCGGCGGAAATGAATACAACCTTTGTATCTCCCCAGGTAGATGACACAACCGATTTCCAGTTTTCGCTGATCGTGAATGATGGGGAATTTGAT
>CAJXJG010000234.1 GCA_913054425.1 uncultured Fidelibacterota bacterium | reverse complement strand
CCGGAATAACGACTGCTTTTAGAAAACCTGCAAGCATGTCACCATCACCAAAATTATGTTCACTGATCATATCTTCACTTTGTACATCAGCAGAATTCATTCTAATCTCAGCATCAAATTTCTCCTGCAGTTCACGGCTCCAGCGGATATGATTTCGGTTAGTAATCAGAATCTGCTGGACGGAACCTAAAGTTTCCATTTGCGTAAGATCCAAGTCACTCACTGGCGGCGGATCAATAACCACATTCCCAAATAACGCATGTTGTGTGGAAATAAAATACCCATTAAAATTAAGTTCCTTTTCTTCTGAAAACACGGACCAGGTATAAACGTCTTTGAGTATTTCATCCATTATGATTATTCTGCAAATTTGGAAGGATTAATTAGACCTCAATCTCAATATTATCACCGTCAATCCGGATTTGGTAGGTTGAGATATTCTCCCTTGCCGGAGGCCCAAGGACTTTTCCCGTGAGAATATTAAATCGCGCACCGTGCAGGGGACAAATAACATCCTCATCAATAATTTCACCAGAAGCTAATGAGCCGCCTACATGGGTGCAACTATTATCAATAGCATGAAACTCTCCTTTCAAATTAAATAAAGCAATTGTCCTCCCGCCGGCATCAATTTGCTTCCCATTTCCCGGTGAAATCTCACTTACTTTTGCTACTTTTATAAATTGTCCCATTTGTGATCCTTTTTTGATTTATTGCCTATTATTGAAGTATCGGACATTATTCTTTCCATATCTTAAAGAGAGAGTATCTAAATAAGCAAGATTGAGGTAAGTAATAATTGACAAGGTATAACTCGTTTCACGTCCCGCAAAACGTTTGATGTACTTTTTGGTGGGCAAGAGGTGGTTTCATAAAATGCTTGAATTCCGGCTGATATTTAAAAGGCTCTTTATAAACTTTCAATAGCTTTTCAAATAATCCAAAATCTTGATTAAGTGCATCACGTATCGCTTCCTCGACAAGATGGTTGCGCGGGATGAAAGCGGGATTAACAGTTTCCATTGCAGATTTCCGATCAGGATCTCCCAAACCTTCTATTAAGAGCCTGCGCCGCCAGCGTATAAGCCATTCATCGAATTCTTTTGAATAACCAAAAAGATCACGAACATGACCGTCAAAGTCTGAACTTTTGACGGATAAATCACACAATCGCCTGAAGGTCAGTGTGAAATCTGCCCCATTCTCAGCCATATGATGTAAAAGATCCTGCGCGATTTGGATATCGCCATCAATTTTATTCACAAATCCAAGCTTGGCAATAATTCCTGAAGTCCATTTTTCTTCATATATAGTAGAAAAAATGCCGATTGCCTCTTTGACCTGGGAAATGGCCGAGTCCTCATCATCACTAATTAGGGGAAGCATAGCCTGCCCCAGGCAGATAAGGTTCCATTGGGCAATCTTAGGCTGGTTTCCAAAAGCATAGCGACCCATATGATCGATGGAGCTAAAAACCATATCTGGCTGATAAGTATCCAAAAAGGCGCAGGGCCCGTAGTCAATGGTCTCACCTACAATCTGCATGTTATCTGTATTCATTACACCGTGGATAAAGCCGCAAAGCATCCATTTTGCTATAAGGTTTGCTTGGCGTATTGCGACCTCGTAGAGGAGCGCACTGTATGGATTTTTTGATTTGCCAGCATCAGGGAAATGTCGTCTTATGACGTAATCGGCAAGAAGACCCAATCCTTCAATATCTTTGCGGGCAGAAAAATATTCAAATGTTCCCACTCTCACGTGGCTTTGAGCAACTCGTGTAAGGATCGCACCTGGGAAGAGTTGTTCCCGCATTATTTTTTCGCCTGTAAGCGCTGCGGAAAGGGTCCTCGCGGTTGGTATTCCCAGTCCATTCATTCCCTCACTTATGATGTATTCCCGCAAGATTGGGCCAAGCACCGCTCTTCCATCACCCATTCTGGAAAATGGCGTTGGACCCGATCCCTTCAGTTGGATATCACGGCGAATACCATCAAGACCAATGAGTTCGCCCAGTAAAAGTGCCCGCCCATCACCTAACTCCGGGACCCAGTTGCCGAATTGATGCCCGGCATAGGCCATGGCCAGGGGTTCGGCTCCATCTGGAATACAATTGCCTGAGAGGATTTCAACGCCGATAGGAGTTTTTAATACTTCCGGGTCAAGGCCAAGTTCCAGTGCAAGTTCCTCATTAAGTTTGATGAGTTTTGGAACAGGAACTTTCGTTGGTGAAAGCCGAACATAGAAACGCTCCGGAAGGCGGGCATAGCTATTATCGAAAGTGAATTTCTTTGACAGATACTGTGTGTCGTTCATTAAATATCTGGAAACTCAAACACCATCGTTAGATTTCTTTTTAATTTAGTTTTGATCATGTAACGCCCCTTCAGTATCGCACAGTATAATAAATCTTTTTGAAATCCACCTACCATCCCACAAACAAAAAGCCCCACCAGTAGAATGAATTAAATGTGACCTATTATGCTATCCCAATATTTTCAACCGGGACTGGTTCATCGCCATCCCAATTCAGGTTCCTTTCATATTTATTGGCTACAATTTCTGTGAAATAAACTGGTACCAAAGGATGGTTAATAATTTCGCCTGTATGATCTGAAAGTATATTTCTTTCAGCAACATACGTCATGTGAGTTTTATTGTTTACGAGTACATGATACCAGGGCTTATTTTTTGACGGCTTTGATTTTGCCATAAATTCATACCATTCATCCGTCAACTGGAAAGTAGCATCAACGTTTAGTATTACACCTCTATAATGAAACAACTTGTGAAAAATAATTTGTCCTGGTTTAAACTTTGACATGGGAATATTTCAATTGAACGAGACTACTTTGCCAGTTTATATGAATTACCTGGCCTGAATTACCATAAAGGCTTACTTAATTTTTCTGTAAAGGACGTGAACATTATGTTGAAACTTACGCTTAATCTTTCTTCCGTACTTGTATTTGAATCGACAGAATGGTATAAATAGGAAGGGGAAATGAGCAAAGTACCCGGCCTTACTTTGACCGCTACCTGATCAAGTTTTTATTCTTGAGAAAATCTTCCGTGGAAATTAATTAATTTCAATTTTTATATAATGATTTGATATTCATTTTCAATAATACGAAGTTTTGTTATTAATATAATTACCTGAAAAACACTATTAATTAAATGGAAGCGAGCAAAGTAAAAGAGTTAATAATAGCAGGGTTAACAGACCCTTACGTTGAAGTAGCAGACACTACCGGGACCGGTGATCATTTTAGTGCGGTAATAATAAGTGATGATTT
>CAJXJG010000233.1 GCA_913054425.1 uncultured Fidelibacterota bacterium | reverse complement strand
GAATCAGGCAGCCCAATCTTTACGGATTTAATGCTGCATGTCTGGGAAAATTCTGATTCATCATTTATCGGACAGTTCTATAAAGATGGAATTAGAAATGTTGGGTCAGCAGAGAGCGGTTCTCCTGTCATTACACAAGCCATGATTAATGAAGCAGCAAATGACCCAATTTTTCATCGATACTTTGTCCCCGGAACTGATATTATTCTCTGGAATGTAACCGAAGATGTGCTGGGATTTTATTACGCTGATGGAATCGACAATGATTTCAATGGCGCAATTGACGATGGGATTGATGCAGGAATTGATGATGTTAATGAGAATTGGTTTGATGGAATTGATAATGATGGTGATTGTGTTGGTGATACAAATGGTGATGGTGTCATATGCAGTTGGGGTGATGAGGGTGTTGATGAAGAAGACGAAACAGGATCTCGGTGGCTTAAAAGGTTTGGAAATTACGCTGGACAATGGAACCAGCCCAATGGAGGTTTTGGAGAATATAAGTATGACAGTAATGGAAATCTCATTTTTGATACAAACAAAGATGGGATTTTTGATGGAGAAGGTGATTTTAAAATCAATTATGGAAATCTTCCCAACATGGAAAAGGATGCCAATGGCGACGGTATCAATGACTTTCCGGATTTTGATGTACGCAATTACCGCTACGATATTCGAGGAGACTGGGAGCCAAATTCCGATTTCATGCTAAGCCTGTCTCACGGCTTTGCCTGGGCACGGAATATCAATATTACGGGCATTGCCCGCTACCTGGCAGATGGCTGGATTTATCGATATTACCAGGCACGTATGCGGTACAAAAATTTCTTTTTTCAAACTTACCTGAATACCAGTTTTTCAGGAGATCCTTCCCACCCAACTCGAAATCTTGCCACAGGCGGAATCATTTATGACCGTTCTAAAAAATTCTCAGCACAATTCCAGCACGCCATGGAATTTTTTCAGGGGAATTTTCGATTTGTCTGGGGCTTGGATTATTTCCTTACCTTACCCGACACCAGGGGAACCATACTCTCCGATAAAGACTTGACTGATAATCGTGATAATAATGGCAATGGTGAAGCTGGTTCACCAATTACTTGGACTGAGGGCTTTGAAAACGGTTATTATGAGCCTGGTGAAAAATTTAACCAATACTCAAATACCTACCCAAGGCTTTACTATGATGAAGATATACATGGGACTTTCTTAGATTTTCAAAATATGGGAGGAGGTGCTATTGTTACGGAATATATTGGAGATGATATATTATTTTATTTTATTGATTCAACCGCTACTCCTGTTGATAATATTTTAGGTGCTTTAGCTGATGGTATTGATAATGATGGTGACGGATTCATTGATGAAGGCATTGATGAAGATGAAGAGGATAACCGCTATAAGGTTAATGAGTTTGGTACATACTATCAATTCAACTGGAAGTTAAATAAGCATTGGGAGCTCATCCAGGCTACACGGCTGGATGTGCATGACAGGCTGACTGATTTTGTAGAATTTAACAATCAAAAAGTTGGTTCTGGGTACAGTCCCTTTAATTGGAAATTTAACTTTGATAAAAAAGACGGCCTCCAGGTTTCACCAAAAGTTGGATTAATCTGGCGACCAATGGATAATCAGAACTTCCGCTTAACCTGGGCAACAGCCTTTAACACTCCTTCCAATCAGGCCCTTTTCCTTGATATTTTTGTCACCCGTGTCAGCATTTTTAAAGTTTATGCACGCGGTTCAGGTGAAGAGGGATATCGATATACCAGGAATGCCCTGGGGGAACCGTTATATTATGAAACATTTCCAAGCGATGAAAACGGTAAATCATCTTATGCTCCCATCGATTCGACGCTTATGGTGTTTTATCCGTCTGTTGATCCGCGAATTAAGGGATTTTTCGGAGATCATAATTTAAAAGACCTGGGTCCAATAAAACCTGAAATTGTAAAATCATGGGAGGTGGGATACAAAGGAAGAGTTTCACATAGGATGTTTGCAACCCTGGATTTATATACCAGCCATTACAGCAGTTTTATCAGTGGCGCAACTTTTATAACACCAATTGTTCTTCAAAGAAACCTGGTTTACGAAAAGGACTGGAACGAAAACGGAATCATAAATGATCTTGACTCGCTGAAATATGACGTAATACCTGACCCGGAAGACTACGATTTAGCCCTGGATAATTGGAGACAGGGGTTATCTGGAGATTTTTGGGGTGTTGCCTCCCTTGGAAATGCGCTGGATGATACGTTAAAAGGCATTGTTACCCCTATAGTAGTGGGATATCTTAACTACGGCGAAATTGATGTATGGGGATTGGATGCCAGCCTTACTTATTTTATCAGCAGGGAACTATCCCTGGATTTGACCTATTCTCATTTGGGGATGACTGAGTTTTTCAATCCAATTACAAAAGCTACAGATCCCATAAATGCGCCAACACACAAAGGAGGATTTAAACTCCAGTATACACCAAGGAAATGGCCTTTTTCACTTTCACTCAATGGACGTTTTGTAGATTCCTTTAAATGGTCTTCTGGAATTTATTATGGAGATATTAATGCCTACTCCATTTTCGATTTGCATGTGGGTTATCAGTTTAATGAGAATCTATCCGGGAATCTCACCATCAACAATATGCTGGATCATCGCCATACCGAGATTATCGGAGGTCCTGAACTGGGAAGATTTATAGTATTCCGATTACAGGCAAAGCTGTAATTGATTATAGAAACCTTTGAAAAACAAATGAATGTCATATTGAGTCCATCGAAATATGATGATATCTACACGGTGAATAAACCCTTCGACAAACTCAGGGTGACATATCTAATGTTATTTTCAGGGTTTTTCAAAGGTTTCTTATAATTTACTAGCAACATGATAAATCAAGTAAAATCCATTGTGCGATCAATTGCTCTAACCATTTTCATTACACTTTTTTTCCTAGTTTTATCCTGTGATAAAAAAGGTGGACCCAATGCGAATTTTATTAACCAGATAAATTTCAAAAAAGTACAATTTATGGATTTGTCTAAAGAAGGAGATGGGAATATTGTCAGATGGGAATGGAGTTTTGGAGATAACAGCACAAGCACTGAAGAACATCCGCTCCATATTTACTCTGAAATAGATATTTACAGTGTCAATTTAGTAGTAACTGACAATAACGATTTTTCAGATTCAATCACAAAAGAAGTTATTATTCCTGATACTGCAAAATCCCCAACAATTGGTTTTTCATATAATCAATCTTCTCTTTTTGCAGTCGATTCATTCGAAGTTACATTCAC
>CAJXJG010000232.1 GCA_913054425.1 uncultured Fidelibacterota bacterium | reverse complement strand
ATAATATTTTAATTTTTCAAATTGTAGTTTTAGATTAAATAAACATTCCAATCCAAGTTTATTCGGACTTTATTTGTTTCGATTGACTTCAAAGATAAAATTGAAATAAGTTTCACCCAAAATAAAGAAAGAAAGAACAAAAATGGACAGACACCAGCAACAAATTAAACGTGAACGACAGGATGTAACCCGTAGAAACAAAAATATTCGCAATATGTCAAAACTCAGGACACTTATAAATAATGTCTTACAAACAGATGACCCTGTTTCAGTGGATCCTATTTACAAAAATGCAGTTAGTTTTATTGACAAAATGGTGAACAAGCGTTTAATCCATAAAAATACAGCAGCCCATCGTAAAACACAACTTACTCGACATCTTAATTCTATCAGAAAAGATTAACGATCAAATCCCTGGTAATTGGGAGCTTCTTTCATGATACGCACTTCATGAGGATGGCTTTCCTTTATACCCGCGCTTGAAATCTGAATAAAATTCGATTTCTCACCAAATTCTTTAATAGTTGCCACACCACAATATCCCATTGATGATCTCAAGCCACCTAAAAGCTGATGAATGGCATTTTGAACTGACCCCCTGTATGGAACCATCCCCTCAATTCCTTCCGGGACAAGTTTAGAACTATCCATCCCATCCTGAAAATACCGGTCACTGCTTCCCTCCTTCATTGCTTCCATAGAACCCATCCCTCGGTACGTTTTATATTGACGTCCTTCATATAAAATTGATTCTCCGGGACTTTCATCCATCCCGGCAAGTAGATTTCCAATCATGACGGAATCCGTCCCGGCAGCGAATGCTTTCGCAATATCACCACTGTATCGAATACCACCATCAGCAATAACGGGGATGTCATGTTTCCGGGCTTCATCCACACAATCCATGATTGCCGATAATTGAGGAACCCCGGCACCAGCAATAATACGCGTTGTACAACTTGATCCTGCTCCAATTCCAACTTTCACACCATCAACTCCTGTATCAATGAGCGCTTTTACTCCTTCCGAAGTAGCAACATTTCCTGCAATCACATCTACTGAAACCAAAGATTTAATTTTTTCAGTAGTATGTAAAACACCGGAGGAATGTCCATGAGCTGTATCAATGACAATGATATCTACCTGGGCATCGGCAAGGGCTTGAACCCGTTCTAAAACATCTTTACCAACACCAACAGCAGCGCCCACCCTGAGACGTCCATTTCTATCTTTGCAGGCATTGGGAGATCGTTCTTTTTTTTGAATATCCTTCACTGTTATTAACCCAGCCAGATTATCCTTTTCGTCAACAACAAGAAGTTTTTCAATTCGGTGTTTCTGTAAAATCTTTTTCGCTTTTTCCAGGGTTGTCCCTTTGGGAACAGTCACCAGGTTTTTAGACGTCATCCTGTCTTTTACAGATAGACTTAAATCTGTTTCAAATCGAATATCCCGATGTGTCAGTATACCGACAAGTTTTCCCTTTTCGACTACAGGAAGGCCGCTGATATTGTTTTGATCCATAAGCTGTTTTGCATCACGAATTGTTTTTGAGATATCCAAAATAAAAGGATCCATGATCATTCCACTCTCCGAACGTTTTACCTTGGATACCATTGATACCTGATCATCAATACTCAGGTTTTTATGAATAACACCAACTCCACCTTCACGGGCAACTGCTATTGCCATTTCGATTTCTGTTACTGTATCCATGGCCGCGCTGAGGATTGGAATATTTAATCGGATGGAGGATGTCAGCCTGGATGAGATATTAACTTCTTTGGGGAGAACAGATGACTTTTGAGGTACTAACAGGACATCATCAAAAGTCAAAGCAAATTTAAATGGAGGACGGTTTTCCACGATTATCCCAATGAAACCTGTTTTTGAACCGATGATACAATTTTTCCCTCTTCAATTAATGCGGATACTACTTCGATATCTTTATAAAAAATATGGTCTCCTTTAATAAACTTAATCTGTTTTTTTAATAGATTAAAAACCGGTTGACATCCAATGCCGGGTTTTAATTTTTTATGAAAAAAAAGTGAAACATTGGCCGAAACAAATATTTCAATCGCAAGAATTTTTACTATATTCTTCAAAATTGTCAATGCTTTCACAGAAGCCCAGGGAGCCATACTCACAAAATCCTCCTGACCTCCCGAAGTTGATATTGAATCCACACTGGCAGGATGAGAAAGAGTTTTATTTTCTGACGCAAGAGCAGCCATTGTAACATGTGCAAGCATTAAGCCGGATTCTAAGCCAGGATTATGAGCAATAAATGGGGGAACTACATCTCCAATTCCTTTCATCAAAAAATGAATCCGTTTTTGGGAAATAGATCCAATCTCACTCATGGCAATAGCTGAAGAATCCATAGCCTGCGCGATAAATTCACCATGAAAATGCCCGGAATTATACACCTGGTCATTTCCCAAAATTACAGGATTGTCACTCACACTATTCATTTCACTGTTCACCACTGATGAAGCATGATTTATCATTTCTCTGGAAGCTCCATGGACCTGCGGTATACACCTGACACTGTATGGATCCTGCATCCTTCCACAATTTTTATGAGACAATACAATTTCACTTTTTTCCAAAATATTCCATACATTTATCGCCGACTGGATTTGGGCTTTATGTTTTTTCAAGCGATGAATTTCCGGCTTAAAATTATTGCGTGAAGAAAGACTTGCTTCAGCTGTTAAAGCTCCGGCTACATCCGCAGTCTTCAATAGATTCTCAGATTGTATCAATACACTAATTGCCAGTGCTGTAGAAAATTGAGTTCCATTGATCAAGCTCAAGCCTTCTTTTGGATGAAGAACCAATGGATTCAAGCCTGCTTTCTGCATTGCTAATTCAGAAGGGATTTGTCGTTTTTGGTAAAAAACATCCCCTTCACCAATCAGTGCAAGCGCTGCATGAGCAAGTGGAGCTAAGTCCCCGCTTGCGCCAACAGATCCTTGTCTTGGAATCACCGGTAAAATATCGAACTTTAAAAATTGAAGTATTTGATTGGCTACTTCAAACCGGACTCCACTGGCCCCTTTGGAAAATGTCAGCAGTTTCAAAAATAAAATAATTCTAGTCAAACCCAAACCAAGTGGTTTTCCTACACCGGCTGCATGGCTTCTGATCAGATTCAGCTGAAGTTGTTTTTGATCAGATTCACTAATTGTTATCTGGCTTAAATTTCCAAAGCCGGTATTAACCCCATAAATTTTATCTCCCCGTGCAAGGATACCAGCAAATTGTTGATGTGATGCTTTGATCTTCTCTTTAATGTCGTGATC
>CAJXJG010000231.1 GCA_913054425.1 uncultured Fidelibacterota bacterium | reverse complement strand
ATAATTGGAAAATCAGTCATATTCAGTTGTATCAAAGAATGTAGGATGAGTTCAATTCGGCACGGTACTTCAATCCAGGAAGACATAAAAAACGCTCTGGAATAATTAATATTTGATACCTTATTATATAACGGACCCGGACCCGATTCAACCTGCTGGGTCGAAGCAGGTGAACCATAAATTTCAGAAATAACATTTTCGACCCTTTGAAAATCATGGATTTGACTATCCAAGTCATGGGGATCTAGTAAATAACTGATTTCCACTTTCCATAATCCACTGTCTCCAAAAACATACTCCATCGTTACTTCATCAGGTCCCAGATTACCAGAAAAAATAATCGAAGAACTGTCACTATTAAAATCATAGGAATGCATATAAGGCATTTGAGGGATTGTTCCCTTTGGGCTGCCCCAGATGAATCCTTTATAACCATAGTCAAGCCCCATTATTTCCGGAGAGAGTAATAGGGTATCAGGCATATCTTCTTTAGCGACAATTTCGGTAGCAGCCAAAGTATCTAAATCAATTTGTTCAGTCACAATTGTATCGGCTGAAACAGATCCAATTTCTTGAGAGCTTACCGGGATAAATGGTGTTATGAGTAAAATAAGAAAAAGGCGGTTTTTCATTTGATTTCTACTTCAGATTTCATTACGGTTACACATTTGAACGGCTGGAAAAATACGCATCAATGGAAAGAATTGGCAAGACGAAAAATATCATTGCAATACTGTTGCTATACGATTAAATCTTGGAATCCAGGTATCCAAATCAAGAGAAAAATACACAAAAAGGGCCTCTCCCAGGATGTGATTAAAAGGAACAAATCCCCAAAAACGGGAATCAAGGCTGTCATCACGATTATCACCCATCGCCCAGTAATAATCCTGTTTTATGGTATAGGAATCCATTGCTTTAACCGATTTTCCATCAATATGTAAAAGTTGAAAATCTTCATCTTTAATTGAAGATGACCACGGATTTATCCAACTTCCAGTGGGAAAATAATCATTATACACATCCCGGGTGCCCTTTCGTCGAAATAGATCATTTGGATCTGTCATGGTGAAATGATATTTAATGATTTGGTTTTCCAATGTAGCTGAATTACCATCCAAGAGAATCAGGGGCAAAAGAAAACGCCAATCTGATTTTTTTCCGTTAAAAAATGGTATTCCGTCAATAATTGTGTAGTGATCACCTTTTTTTGGAATACGAAACGTTTCAAAATGATCCTTATTTATTCCAATTCTACTATGAAACATCCTGTTTTGTTGAAAATCTTCCGACATCATTGGCGAAACAAATTTCCCATTGACCGATAACGGATATTCTAAACCATTTATAAAAACTTTTCTTGCCTCAATTTTTACACTGTCACCCGGTTCTGCTATACATCGTTTTACGTATTTATAATACCGATCCCTTGGATATTTGAAAATAATTATATCGCCTTGTTTTGGTTCTTTAAATTTTGGAAAACGGATATATGAAATGTCAAATCCTTTATCTGTGTAGGGAATACCGATCCAGTCCGGTGTTCGCATACCATAAGCAAATCGACTTCCAATGAGAAAATCTCCCGTCATAATGGTGCCTTCCATACTACCGGTGGGAACGATATAGGCTTCTACAATTGTAACTTTCAGGAGGAATACAATCAATACCAGCGTTGCCAGTGACCGGACTTCTCGAATGATTTTCCTTGATATTTTCAACATGTTATTTAATATTTTACTAAATTAATTTACAAAGGTTATGGGTGACGCAATATTGAAATATCAACAAATGTCAATTCCTTTATAATGTTTTATAATGGGCCTGCCCTTTCCTAAAAATACTGTGATAATATCCAGGCGAATATTTTTATTTGTTTCATTTTTTATCAAATATGAGTCAATTGCTTTTTCCAGTTTTGAGATTTTCTCATAATCGATTTTTAATTCCGGTGAACCTAATTGTTCCTTTGAAACTGTTTTCACTTCTACGAAAACAATTTCATCATTTTTTTCAGCGATCAGGTTAAGTTCCCCATAGGGCGCGGAATATTCATTTATCGATTTAATTTCATACAACCTCTTCATGAGGAAAAGTGCTGCCAGTTTTTCTCCAATCCAGCCAATACGGCGATTTTTTCTATACCAGGATAACGTGGGAAAGTTATCCCGGACAGGTCTGAATGACTTTCGATGAATCGGTGTAGCTTTACACTTTTTCAGAGCATCCATATGTTTGGGCGTTCCGTAACCCTTGTTATTGGAAAAACCGAATTCAGGGAAAATGATATCGTATTTATCCATAATTCTATCTCTCGTAACTTTTGCAATAATAGAAGCAGCCTGGATAACTTCAATCTTTTCATCTCCCCGGATTATGCCTTCATTTGGGATTATCTGGTTTGGGAGAGGAAACCCGTCAATTAAAGCGTGATCCGGCTGGATATCCAAATCCTCAAGAGCCATTTGCATCGCCTCGTAAGTCCCGTTTAAAATATTCATACGATCAATGGTTTTCTCATCAACTGTAGCGATTCCAACCGCAAGAGCCTGATTCATTATTTTGTCATAGAGTATTTCACGTTTTTTAGGAGATAACTTTTTTGAATCGTTAAGCCCAGCTATGGAATGATCTTCAGAGAGAATGACCGCTGCAGCTGCTACCGGACCTGCCAGGGGACCTCGACCCGCTTCATCTACTCCTGCGATCAGCGGCATGCTAATTCCTTAATTGATTTCCCACCTGAATTCAGACAGCATCATTCATCTGCATCCGTAAAACAGCGGATTACGATGGACAGGTTTTCCTTATTTCAACAGCACCATCTTCCTGGTCTGCACAAACTCCCCAGCACGAATCTGGCAGAGGTATACTCCTGCGCTTACGGGTTTTCCATGCATGTCCGTAGCATTCCACTGAACAGACTTGTAGCCTGCTTCCTGAGTGGTGTTTATCAACTGCGTGACTTCTCGGCCCATCAGGTCGTAAATTGTAAGTGTAACCTGTGTCTGTTCCGGCAGGTCATAGCGTAAGCTTGTGACTGGGTTAAACGGATTGGGATATGCAGGATGAAGTGTGAATATGTTGGGAATAACTCCTGATGTGGATTTTCTCAACACTAATTGAAAAACATCTCCGGAAATTTCCATTACTCCATTACTCCACAATTCAACAACTCCACCATTTTCATCAACGATTTCCCACTTTTCTCCGTCGTTTATACTGTACTCTACTGTGATAGGTGTTCCCTGATTCATCACCTCAATTACACCTTCGTTGCTGCAATATTTCCAGTCACCAGTAAACCGGGCATCAAATGC
>CAJXJG010000230.1 GCA_913054425.1 uncultured Fidelibacterota bacterium | reverse complement strand
ATAATAAATAGACTTTTTCGATGGCACGGGTTAATCCAACATAAAACAATCGTCTCTCTTCTTCCATTTCTTTACGATCATTAAATGCATTGTAGAAAGGAAGCAGTCCGTCTTCAAGTCCCGTAATAAATATGACGGGGAATTCAAGTCCCTTCGCTGAGTGAAGTGTCATCAGTGTTACACAATTGGTCTCATCATTCCAATTATCTATATCTGTTAGGAGTGAAACTTCCTCAATAAATTCTCTTATTCCGTTTTTTGGGTTTCGTTCTAAAAAAGCATCAATGCTGTTTAATAATTCCAGTATGTTGTTATATCTTTCATTATCTTCAGGCGTATTTAAATTTTTGTAATATTTAAGGATTTTTGTTTCATCCACCAGAGACCGTGCCAGTTCTCCTGCATCAACCTTCTTGAGAAGATCGTTATATTTTTGAATTATACCATGAAATTTAATTAAAGATTCACATTGTTTTCCTCGTACGCCAACCTCAATTCCCTCCGGTAATATTTCAAATAATCCCTTTTTAACTTTTTCAGCGTAAGCTACACATTTATCCACGGTTTTTAACCCGATTCCTCGGGGAGGGAAGTTGATTATTCTACGAAGGGAGACTGTATCTTTCATGTTCACGATAAATTTCAAATACGCCAGGAGGTTTTTTACTTCTGCCCGTTCATAAAACCGGATACCGCCAACGATAGTATAGGGAATACCCTGTCTCCGAAAACTATCTTCCAGAGCCCGGGATTGGGCGTTTGTTCGATATAATACTGCAAAGTCCCGAAACGTTCGTTTGTTCAGGTTTATTTCTTTCTCCAGGGCGGAAACAATCGCATCCGCTTCTTCCATTTCATCCACAGTTTCGAACACTGCAATTTTATCACCTGCACAATTAGCTGATACCATTGTTTTCGGTTTTCTGTCTATGTTTTTTTCAACAACAGCTGTAGCTGCGGATAGTATCTGTTGAGTGGAACGGTAATTTTTTTCCAGGGTGAAAGTGGAACAACCGGAAAATTCCTTTTTAAAGCCTAAAATATTTTTGATATCTGCTCCCCGCCAACTATAAATTGACTGGTCATCGTCGCCTACTACGCAGATCTGGTGATGGTTTTTTGCCAGTTGACTTACAAATAAAAACTGAGGTCGATTTGTATCCTGGTACTCATCGACTAAAATATATTTCCATTTATTTTGGTATTTTTTGAGTATTTCTGGGTTGTGTTTAAATATTTTCAGAGGCAGAATGAGCAAATCATCAAAATCCACTGCATTATTTTCTTTTAAGGCTTCCTGGTAGGCTTGATAGACTTCGCCTACCATATGCTCCATCTTTGTTCGGGCTTTTTTTTGGACATCATCCGGAATCATCATTTTATTTTTAAAATAACTGATTTGTGACCTAGCTTTGTTTGGCATTAACATTTCTTTTGATATATTTAGAGTATTCAGCACAATTTTCATAAGCGCTATCTGATCTTCTACATCATAAATTGCAAAAGTATTGGAATACCCAAGATGGTGAATTTCTGACCGAAGCAAACGGGCACAAATTGAATGAAAAGTACTGATGTCCAATTCCAAATTTTTCTTTTTTAACAGTTTTTGGACCCGGGTTTTCATTTCTTTGGCTGCTTTGTTTGTAAAAGTCACTGCCAAAATATTCTCCGGTTTATAGTTTCCGGTTTCAATCAAGTAAGATATTTTATGGGTTAACACCCGGGTTTTACCGCTCCCTGCACCGGCGAAAATAAGGACAGGCCCATGTATTGCCTCTACAGCAGATTGTTGTACTTTGTTCAGTTTTATTGATGTCATGTTTCTTTTTTTACTCCCGTTTATTTCGATGTTTACGTCTTACTTTCTGGAAAGCCTTTTTCGCCCGGTTATGTTCTTCCCTGGTTTTAGAAAAAGTATGGTACCCATCTCCGCGGGCAACAAAAAAGAGATAATCGTTTTCATCGGGATATAAAGCCGCAAGGATTGAAGCCTTCCCGGGGTTATTGACAGGACCTGGCGGAAGGCCGTCATACAGATACGTGTTATACGGTGAATCTATTTTAAGATCCCTGTTTAGCAGGCGGCGGGGGCTGTCTTTAATGATATATTGGATGGTGGGATCTGCCTGAAGTCTCATCCCGCGTTTTAACCTGTTGTGATACACTCCTGAGATTATTGTTCTTTCTGTGTCATAAATAGCTTCCCCTTCAATTATAGAAGCCAGGGTTACCATTTCTAATTCACTGAATCCCAGGACATCAGCTCTTGACCGCAGGCTGTCCGTAATGTTTTTTTGGTATTCATTTACTATTTGAGTAAGAATATCCTCGGGAGAATCATCCTCGTGAAAAAAATACGTATCGGGGAATAAAAATCCTTCTAATGATTTTGAGGGAATGCCTGTTTTCCTGACAAATGACCTGTTTTTACAGAGAGCCAGTACCCCCTTTTTATTGAGACCTAGTTCACCCTCTAAGGCTTCCGCAATTTTTTCCATTGTCCAGCCCTCAAGAAGGGTAACTTTTTTTAATACGGGTTTTCCTTCGACCAATTGACGGATAATTTGGTAATTATTTTTTGGGTTCAGGAGTGTGAATTTACCGGCGGGGATATTGGTTTCGTGCCCAAGTATTTTCACTGCCATAAGAAATGTTCTTTCATTAGTAAGAATATGCTGTGCTTTCAATTGGCTGCTTATTGTCGAAAGAGAAACTCCTTTTGGAATTTCAATTTGTGTTGTTTCAAAGTGGTTATCCTGTGGCCAGAATACAATTGTTCCCTGGAAAGCAAGAATACTTACAACAATTATCCCTGAGAATACGAGTGCAGGTTTGCCCAAGGGATGGTTAAGAAAAGGAAAAATGCTCATTTTAGCGGGCGGAATTTAAAAATTGATCAAACTAAAGTCAACTAATAGAGTTCAGATAAAATAATTGAAAAAAACTAAAAAAGAGTATTCTATCAATTTGGCTGTTGAAAAATTGTTGGTTCACTTCTTTTTACTACAGTAACTTTTCAGACTTTATGAATAATAAAAAAGAAGGGAAAAATATTCATTTATTTGAGAGTTGGGCATTCTCAAAAACAAATTATATTATAGGTGCAATTGGAGTTGTAACAATAATTTTGGCCTATTTCATTATGGCTTCAGGGACGGTAAATAGTTTTAGAAGTTTGACACTGGCGCCTGTAATGCTTTTTATTGGATATTTAATTATTATTCCGATTGCGTTAATATACAGAGATAAAAAGAAAAAATAATATTTGGGATCGTAGTTCAGTTGGTTAGAACGCCGGCCTGTCAAGCCGGAGGTCG
>CAJXJG010000229.1 GCA_913054425.1 uncultured Fidelibacterota bacterium | reverse complement strand
TATTAGTAGTTATATCAGTTAGTATTTGACAAAAATTACAAATAATCACCCAATAATATGGGGGAATAAAAAACCCCGCTAATGGGCGGGCTTGATGTTATGAAAAGGGTATAATTATTTCAGCAGAACCATCTTCTTGGTCTGTCTGAACTCGCCTGCCTGTATCTGGTATAGGTAAATACCTGCGCTCACTGGTTCACCATAATCATTAGTAGCATCCCAGGTGGCTGACTTGTAGCCGGCATCTTGGTTTTGATTGATTAGGGTTTGTACCTGCCTACCCATTATATCGTAGACAGTGATGTTGACCATAACATCTATTGATAGTGCATAACTAATTGTTGTAACTGGATTAAATGGATTTGGATATGCATTGAATAGGTTATAGGTAATGGGGAGTGTTTCAGCAATTATCGACACTTGGTCACAACCGCTCGTGTCTTGTGCTCCTATATAATCTTCAATACAAGATGGATATGGTGGACATAATAGATTTCCAGTAAGATCAAATGATAAATAATCCTCATAATTCATATTTAAATCACATATTGATTCAGGTATATAGCCAGATAAATAATTATACTCTAACCTTAATTGTTCTATTTCAGTTAGTTCATTAATATTTTCTGGAATTAGGCCTGATAATTGGCAATAAATATATGCACCACACATAAGACTGGTTAATCGTCCGTTTTCCCATTCCTGAAGTCCTAATTCTAAAGGTTCTACTATGCCATCACCATCAGAAAAATTATATTCTTGTCCATCAATTATTGTCCAGAACCATGAATCCGGGTCATCCATATAAGGATTCGGAGAGCCGCAATAATCATCCCAATCTTCACAATCCAAATCAATACCACTCTCATAACTATTATCTATCATATTTTGAAGGATAGCTAAATCATTATCATAAAAACAATGGCCACTGATTTCAGTGTATCCCTCATCACAGTCCTGACAGAAGACAGGCACATTATAAATGATAATGAAAGATAAGTATTTAATAATAATCTTCATCATATCCAAATCTACCCATCCTCCCACAAACAAAAAACCCCGCTACTGGGCGGGCTTGGTAGTTTTTGATCAATTTATTCTGGCCAATTTTTGATAATATTTTTTGCCAGTTTTCCTGCATCTGTCAGGTCATCATCAACCCAGCCGCCAGATGTACTCGCCCCAGGAACTAATATAGACCACTCTTCCTCTTTATCATTTACAGCCCAATTGCAATGGCTGATTTTATTTTCAAAGCACCAGGTCATCCATTCATTTGCCTCGGAATCGACTTGGCTGTAGCCGATTGAACCCCACTCTGTTATAAAAAGTGCAATACCGTCATCTAGTGCTGCACTGGCCCTGTCGCGTAACCATTGCTGATGATAGATAGTATAGAAATGTAAAGTGTAAGCAATATTGGAATAGTTGGTTATAGGATCAGCTGCAGCAAGATCAACTCTTTGGGACCATTCAGGCGTTCCCACAACAATGAGATTGTCGGGATCAATTGAACGTATGGCAGAAATTACCGAATCAGCATAAGGCTTAATCGTTGCGCTCCAAGAAACATCTAGGGGTTCATTATAGATCTCATAAATCACATTGTCATATTCACCATATAAATCTGCCATTTCCTCGAAAAACGATACAGCTTCATTTGTATTGTCTTCTGCATGATGCGAATGCCAATCAATGATGACGTATAATCCTTCGTCTATTGCAGCATCTACAATAGTTATTACTCGGTTCTTATTTGAAACGTTATTATCAAGATACCCACCAGGATCTTCAACACCCATTGCTGCTCTAACGATGGTAGCCTTCCAATCAAGTTTAAGCCACGAAACAACTTCAGATTTATAGAATCGTTCACCACCCCAATTGTCATTGCTCCAGAAAAAACTGTTCCCAGCAAAACAAACTGGTTCATTGTCTTTATCTACAATTCTGTTTCCGTTTACTTGTAAAAGACCGTGTTTTTGGACCAAAGTAGTATCTTCTGGGAATGTGGGAGGATCTCTTGAATCGTTATCTTGAACGCAAGATGTGATGATTAGAGTAAGAAGTAAAAAGATTAATGATTTGAATGTTTTCATTTTAAACTTCTTTTATTATAATCAATAGTAATGGTGTAGTGCGGTTCATCATTTCCAAATCTACCCATCATCCCACAAACGAAAAAACCCACTTAGAATCAATAAAGCTCCAATCAGGTTATGAGCCTTACGCAGCTTCTTCTATTTTAAATTGGCTGGAGTGCGAATGGGCGTCGATTTAATCTGTAAATAATTATTTTAGATTAAAGAATAAAAGTGCAATTACTTCGTTCTTTTTCTTTTATTCCATTTATTTTTTCTATTACTTTTTTTTGAATTAACGAATTTTCTCCGATTGCTTTTTTGCCTTTTAGTATTTCCCTTCTCATAGGCTTCCACGTTAATATCTTTTGAATTTTTATAATATGATAAATATCTATTGAATTCAGTCGATACAAAGTGTTTAATGAGTTTTTCTCTATCCAGCCAATTGAGTTTCTCATAAATATATGGCAAAAATGGCTCTATTTGCTCTTCATTAACATTGACTTTCTCAATTTTGTCAATAAGCGCATACAAACGTTTCTTACATATGTCTAATCCACTTGGAACAGCTTTCTTTGTAAAGGATATACCAGACATTCTTTCTATGTTTTTTAATTTTCTTTTTTCACGTCCATGAATAATAACCATTGAGACGCCCTTCTTTCCTGCTCTTCCAGTTCTTCCGCTTCTATGGATATATATTTGATCATCATCAGGCAAATTATAATTAATCACATGAGTTAAATCTTCAACATCTAATCCACGGGCGGCTACATCTGTTGCTACTAAGATTTGTAATTGACGTTTTCTAAAACGCCCCATAACATCATCTCTTTCAGCTTGGGATAAATCCCCATGTATCGTATCCGCATTGTAATGATCCTTCATTAGTTTATTAGCCACTTCTTTGGTTTCCCTACGTGTACGACAAAATACAATTCCATATATATCTGGGTTCATATCTGCAATTCGCTTTACTACTTCATATCTGTCCTTTGCTTGTACCATATAAAATATATGCTGAACATTCTCAGCAGCTCTATTTACACGCGCAACAGCTATCTCTAAAGAGTTTCTCATGTATTTTTTTGTAACCGCAACAACCTTTGGAGTCATTGTTGCTGAAAAAAGTAAAATTTGTTTTTTCTTTGATGTTGCGTGAATAATTGTTTCAAGATCATCTTTAAATCCCATTGATAGCATTTCGTCTGCTTCATCCAAGATCAAACGATCAAT
>CAJXJG010000228.1 GCA_913054425.1 uncultured Fidelibacterota bacterium | reverse complement strand
AGGTATTTCAATTATTTCTTTTTGGCAGGTAGTTTTGGTGTACCAATAGCGCCAACAAAATGGCCTTGGGGAATACTAATTTCGGAGAATATCCCTCTTTCAGTTTCAACATCGAACCCATTGATTTGAGAAATTTCATATCTTAAAGAAATTTTCTCCTGAGTATTCTCTAAAAGGAAAAGCTGGGTCTTATCTGATGATAGATTGATACTATAACTATCGCAAAATACTAGGGAAATTGAAATAAAAAAGAAAATATTTCGTAATATTATTATACTCATTTTATTTCTTCTGAACATATTGAACCCAATTTATTAGAAAAAGTACTAGATACTACACAAACCACGTGAAATTTCATGTGATACCTGTCACGTATGTATAGAGGATTATTATATGAATAATTGCAATAATATCCAAAAATATTTGGACCATCTTTTTGACTGTTCACACTAGTTTTACTTGATCTGATTCGATTTCTATAAAACCAACGAATTGGAATAGCAATTTACTCATATGACTTTATTTAATACTTAAACATGATAAACTGTACGCCCGGGAGGATTCGAACCCCCAATCCCCTGGTCCGTAGCCAGGTGCTCTATCCAATTAAGCCACGGGCGCATATCTACTGTGTAGCCCGTAGGGGAATCGAACCCCTATTACAAGATTGAGAATCTTGCGTCCTAACCGTTAGACGAACGGGCCAATAATGCTGGGGTGCAGGGATTTGAACCCCGACTGACGGATTCAGAGTCCGCTGTCCTACCATTAGACGACACCCCATTTTACATTAATTCTTAGTACAG
The DNA here is from genome assembly GCA_913054425.1 of uncultured Fidelibacterota bacterium. GTDB lineage: Bacteria > Fidelibacterota > Marinisomatia > Marinisomatales > UBA8229 > UBA8229. The sequence continues at coordinate 2,525 of CAJXJG010000228.1, read as the reverse complement.
AATTTAAAGAATTGAATAAATGTCCAACCAAGTAAGTTTTATAATTAAAAATCAGCTTGAGAACATAAACATAACAGAAACAAAAAACCCCGCAAAAGCGGGGTATATTTAATAAAACTACTTAAGCAGCAACATCTTCCTGGTTTGTACAAACTCTGCTGCTTGTATTTGGTAAAGGTATACTCCTGCACTCACAGACTTTCCAAAATAATCTGTTGCATCCCAGACAACCAATTGATGTCCGGCAGGTTGGTTTATATTAATCAACTGGTTTATCTCTCTTCCATTAAGATCATATATTATTACTGTTACATGATCATCATGTGGAAGATTATATCTGAGGGTTGTCACCGGATTAAAGGGATTGGGGTAGTTCTGATAAAGAATGTAGTTATCAGGAAGAATGGATTTCCTGCTTAACGTCATAATTTTAGTACCTCCGGCAATTGTAATATCACCTGCTCCCGTAAGAATGTATTCCCCACCAATACCGGTAGTGAGAGCCCATTCTTTCTGATCACCTGCATTTGTAATTATTTCATATTGAATATTTAGGGTTGAAATGGTGTTAATAACTTGAATTTCTCCCCCATCCATGGCAAACTTCATATCATCTGTAAAACGGGCGTCAAAGGCCATATATGGAAATGCAGGGGGTAAACTATAACTAGCACGGGTTCCCTCAGAAATATCTTCACCAAAAAACAAGGTATTGCTGTGAATGCCGTTTGAAATTTTCAGTATATTGCCTTGGTCCAATCTTGGTACAATTGGAACAGCCTTCATTGACTGTTGTGCACCGGACAAAGTTATTTCCCCCTCATCATTGGTTCGGAGCCAATAGCCTTCCCCGGGGACAAGATTGTCAGAGTTCACATAAGAACCATTATATCCATACAGGGTCCCATCAATAATAATTTCCCAATTATCCTCTATATTTTCAATCCCAATTGTGGAAGAAATACCGGAAATCAGATTCCATCCATCATTCAAGCTCATTGTAAGCGAAGTTATCTCACCGCCAGCAATATCACTGCTCCCTGAATCGTCAAAACGAAGCCAGTAACCTTTACCATTATCAAGATTTTCTTCCAGAGTATAAGACTGATCGAATGAGTATAATGTTCCATCTATGGATTCAGGGAAAATAGTTGCTACATTTTCATCTTCAACACTCAGGGGAAGCCCGACCATATTCCAATCGGACATATATGGAATTGTAAGGGTTATATCTGAAGAAATAGTTGTTACAGTATAGTTTATGACCACGGCCTCGTTTGGAAACACTACATCAAATAACGCAACTTGAATGTTTCCAATTCCTCCCACATTCTGAATAAGAACATCAAGAGAAAAATCAGCAGTTTTTTCTTCATTTAAAGCGCCTTCATCTATCCAATCAGCAATGAGATCTATCTGGCTTTGTGATAAATCGTTAGGACCTGGAGGCATAGTTCCATTGTTCACACGCTGCCATAAATAACTGCTTTGATGATCACCAGGAATTATTACAGCCCCACTATTGCCGCCATTCATCACGTTCGCATAGGAAGTTAAACTCAACCCGCCATTACTTCCATGGCATCCTGTGCAGCGCTGGTTAAAAATCGGCTGGACTGAAAGATTGTAATCAAGACCCACAATCTCAGTGGTAACTGAATCTACATAAGGAGGATAACACAAAGTACCAAAACAAAGCATGGATGCCCAGTCAGCGGGTATATCATTGATAGTTCGCACCGCTGCAACGGTGAGAGGAGAATTTGTAATATTCGTCACAACTCCTTCAAACCTGGTATAAGAAGGCAACTCCACATCCGCCGAGGTTTCACCATATTCGAACGAAAAGGTTGTTGGCTCCATCCCAATTGAAAGATTGTAATCTACAATGACCGTATAATCCGGATTATCTACATCAAAAACAGTTAGAGTGACTGTTCCCACCCCTGGAGGCATATCAAAAGGAAGAAAATGAATGGCAAAACCAATTAACCCTCCTCCTGTTATTTCCATGGTAAATTGCCATTCTCCGGAACCATCTGGCGGGTAACAAAGTTCCAAAACACCATCTCCATCAAAATCAAAACAGGCCTGGGTAAACCAATCATCAGGGAAATCATTTATTCCGTCCATTTGAATTGAGATTGGAGAATCTGTCAAATTGGTGATAATTCCAAATCCAGATGAAACCTGACCATATTCAGTAGTATCATTTTCGGTTATGTAGGTGTAACCCGGGTCAAAGGAAAAGTTTTGGGCTATCACGCCTGAGGAAAGGCAAGTAATCAACAGCAATAATGAAGATAAATAATTTTTCATTGTTTATTCTCTCGCTTAAGAATCTTTTTTAACGAATATCTTAGCGATTATTTAGACCATTGTTTACTTCATCAAAATCAATTTTTTGGTGATAGTATTTTCTTGAGAGGTTAATCTGTAAAAATACACACCGGATGATAAATGACTTCCATCAAACTGCGCTGTATAGAAACCTGCATCCTGAATCTTATCTACAACCGTTGACA
>CAJXJG010000227.1 GCA_913054425.1 uncultured Fidelibacterota bacterium | reverse complement strand
AGCCATCCCACCCAATCACATCGCAGGGATGATGGGCGTAAGTATATTCCTGAATTCCCTTTTGAGTTTTTACCTTCACCAGACACTCGTTTTTATTGGTAATGGGATCCTGTAATTCCGGCACTTGAATGTCCCGTTCACAAAATGGGGAATGCTCCAATAACTGGCCAAAACGGTTGCGGTAACGATTGGGAGTTTCAACGGGACCTGCTGATTCAATCACCAACATCCGAACCATAACAGCAGGGTTTATTTGCCAAATCACACCCCGGGGTATCACTATATAATCACCGGATTTGATGGACAAATTACCAAAGTTGGAAATGAATTTACCCTTCCCTGACTGAATATATAGCACTTCATCGCCTGAACCATTTCTATACCAGTAATCCATGTTTTCTGTCAGGGTGGCAACTGAAATAGTAATATCCAAATTGAAGAATAATGGCGTTCGGCCGGTTACAGCATCACCGGTAGAATCTAAATTGGCTGTGGTAATATGACGGGCTCTATGTTTGGTGCCAGCCTTAACTAATTCTTGTGGCTTCAATTCTCCTACCTTTGAAATTTTGGTAGGCCGACTTAAATGGTATAAATTGCTGTAAATGCTGGAGAATCCCTCACGGCTCACCAATTCTTCATAATATAGGCTACCGTCTTCCTTTTTAAAGGCAGTGTGTCGCTTCGGTGGAATTTTTCCCTGTTTATGGTAAAATGGCATGTTTAAATAAGAAAGTTAAAAGTTTCCATCATTACAGATTCCCACGTAACTCTTGTTCACGTTCAATGGATTCAAATAACGCCTGGAAATTCCCCTGTCCAAAACCACGGGAGCCTTTCCGTTGGATAATTTCTATAAATAAAGTTGGGCGGTCTTCTAATGGCTTGGTAAACAATTGCAGTAAATAGCCTTCTTCATCCCGATCCACTAATATTTTTAATTTTTTCAATACGGCCATATCTTCATCAATTGGGCCAACTCTCTTTTCTAAATCATCATAGTAAGTGTCAGGTACATCTAAAAAGTCCACTCCATTTGTCCGTAAAGCTGTGATAGATTTAATAATATCTCCCGTTAAGATTGCCAAATGCTGAACACCAGCACCTTCATTAAAATCCAGATATTCTTCAATCTGGGATTTCTTGATTCCCTTTGCCGGTTCATTAATGGGCAATTTAACTTTCCAGTTTTTTGATCGAACCACAATAGATTTCAGGGATGAATACTGCGTACTGATATCCGTTTCATCAAAACGAACGAAAGTGGTAAATCCAAAAATTCTTTCGTAAAATTCCTGCCACTCATCCATCTTGCCTGTTTCTACATTTCCTACTACATGGTCAATGGTAATGAGAGCCGTATCGGGGCAGGTTATGTCCGGAAGATTTAACGCTGCAAATCCCGGTGCCCATAATCCAGAGTAATTTGAATCGTAAATAAAGGAATGAATAGTATCCCCATAGGTCTTAATGGAGGATTTGCCATATTCTCCATTGTCATCTTTTTGTACTATTGGTTCCTGAATACCTTCAGCACCACGGGACAGACAGGAATCAAAGGCAGTCTTGTCGCATTCCACTGAGAAGGCAATATCATAAATTCCATCTCCATGTTTTTTTAACCAATCTGATCCGGGATGGTCTGAACTGAGGGGAGTGGTAAAGACAAAGAATTGGTGATTCTTTTTCAGAACGTAGGATACTTTTTCCCGCACACCCGTTTCAGGTCCGCAATAGGCATAAGGTTCAAATCCGAAAGCAGAGCGGTAATAATGAACAGCCTGTTTAGCATTGCCTGCAAAATATTCCACATGATGAAAATCATGGATGGGAAAATATTCTGTACCGTTCCACTCAGTAGAGATTAATGCCATTTTCAAGTTACCTTTTAATTATATGAGAAATGTGATCAAAAAATATTGAGTTTTCTTCCTTGGTTCCGGTAGTGACCCGAACACATTCCGGCAGTCCAAACCCGGATAAATGACGGAGTATTACTCCCCTGTGAAGCATTGAATTGCAAAATGCTTTTGCGTTTTTTTTGTTTTTAAAAACTAATGTAAGAAAATTTGCTACGGAGGGTAGATATTCTAACCCATAATTATCAAATGATTTTTCCATCCCAGCGATTCCCTCTTCATTCAATTTCAAAGAATGTCGGAGATAATTCTGATCGTTCAATGCAGCAATAGCAGCAATCTGTGCCGGTGTTGATGGTTCGAAAGGCAATTTTACTTTCATGAGATTCTTGATTATATCTTTGTGGGAAAATCCATACCCGATTCTAAAACCCGCCAGGCCGTATGCTTTCGAAAATGTCCTTAATGTGATTACATTGTCATATCTATAATGCATAGAATCAGGGTAATCTAATACATCTTTTGCATATTCAAAATATGCTTCATCCAGCAGGACCAAAACACGATTCGGAACTTCGGACATGAACGCATCAAATTTTTTGACATTAAAATAAGTTCCTGTAGGATTATCAGGATTCGCTAAATATATAATTTTGGTACGATTATTTATAGCTTTTGCCATTGATGCTAAATTATAATGGTAATGATCCATTGCAATCCAATTGGTTTTGAAACCACTGGCATTTGCCAAAACTCGAAAGCCTATAAATGAATTTTTTACGGCTATTATTTCGTCTCTCTTTCGAAGAAAAGTCCGCATAATTGTAGACATTATTCCTTCGCTTCCTGCGCCCAAAATTACGTTTTCTACCTTCACATTAAAACGGGCTGCCAACATCTTTCTTAAATCAAATGCAGCTGAATCAGGATAGCGATTATAATCGAATAGAGCGTTTTTCACAGCATCCAGTGCCAGAGGAGAAGGTCCGCTTGGATTTTCATTGGAAGCAAGTTTAATAACAAATTTGAGGCCTAAATCTCGTTTTATGCGGGAAATTGGTTTCCCAGGTGTATAAGGGGAAAGATTCTTAATGTGTTCTGGTACTAAAGACATAATTTTTTACTTAATAATATGTTATATTTGTTTTTCATTATAAAATAAATTGGTTTTATAATTTCGCGGAAACATATATCAAAGTTGGCATACAATTTATAAATTAATACGTGGATTTGATTAATAAATAAGGAATTTCTTTTTAATGTTTTTCCCTCACCGATTAAATTCATCCCTGATTCCAGGACAAACACAATTCAATGAGCAAAAAAAATAAAGAAAATAATTATCAGGACTATCTCAGAATAAATGATCTCTTGAATTTGCAAAATCCCCTTAGTGAAAAAAGTGGGATAATAGCGCATGAGGAGATGTTGTTTATAATTACTCACCAGGTGTACGAATTGTGGTTTAAACAAATTT
>CAJXJG010000226.1 GCA_913054425.1 uncultured Fidelibacterota bacterium | reverse complement strand
GCTTTTGGTCGTGTTTGAGTTGAAAAATCTTCATTTTTTTAGGTTAAATCGTAAGTATTGATTGACAAAATTTCGTTATTCGGTTATACTAAATTATACAGAGGGCTTAATTCTCTGGAGATGAAAATTAAATGAATATCCCCCCCGATGAGACCCTCATTAACCAGAAACCAACGGAAAAAAACATGAATTCAGAATACTTAACAACGGATTTTTATCTGACCTGTTTTCTGACCCTCAACGGCCAGATTATCAGAGAGATAAGACGGGTTGGAAATTCAAGTCAGATGGAGTTTGTATTTACAGATTCCGAGAAATTAAAGAAGTTAATGGACGATTATTTTTGAAACAGGGCTCCTGTAGATGCCATGACATATAAGGACCAGATCAGGAAAATTAAATCCATGCTTTATCATTATTAACACATAATCAAAATAATAAATATGAAAATTAAAATAAGTAAATGCAGCAATTACGATGCTACGAAAGGTAAAGACCACAACAATAAAATAGTTGCCCAAGGATGGGAACTTCAGGAAATAGACTGGGATGAAAATAAGCTCAGAGAGCTCGTCACGCTGAACGGCATTTCATTTAACGAATATGACAAAGGTCACAGAATCAATAAGAACTGGAGAGGAAGTCACGGTGTTATGCTGGACTTTGACGATGGGGCGATGACGGTAAGTGATCTGTTAGATGATCAAAAAACATGAAAATATAATTCCCTTATTTTTTCCAGCCAGAACCATCAAAATCCGAAAGAAAAGCCGAGCGGCGAAATCATTCCTGCTTGTGATAGGCTCAGGGTATTCATTCCTTTTAAAACGTGTATTAAAAATGAGTTTGACAGGCAGGCAGTCGAGGCATGGTTTAAGAACAACTATAAATCTATTGATACAACCTGCATGGAAATGGCTCGTTATTTTGCCCATGGCACAACCGCTGTATGGAAGTTTGCTGACAAGAGTAAATGCCTGGATTGGACAAAGCTTAAAGACCTTTATGATAAAGAAAAATACGATTCGGATCATCAATTAAGGCTCGGCGACATAATAATTGACCATAACGGGGATGAAGTCACTTTTCAGGATCTAAAACCTGACACGTCAATTTTCTGTCCTGTCTGTGGAGAGGATGAACATCGAAGCAACACAGGTCAGCACAATGCAGTCAAATTTATTAAAAAGGACGGGTTGCCTTTCATTTACTGCAGCAGCTGCAAGTCACGGAACATGGGTTATAAAGGGAGGGGCAATTATTATTTACATTCGAATGATGGATATGAGATCAAGTCAAAAGAAAACAATGCCATTGTGTTTATAGACACTTTGAAATGTAAGTTTTTATCCGGTTGTAAAGAAAATGGCACGGATGAGTTTGTGATCAGGGATATCTCCAATGAGTATCATGCACGGCAGTTCTGTGAGAGCCATGAACTTCCCATTCCAAAACATTTCATGAGGGCCAGATATGAACTTCTATTTGATAGAAACGATAGAACCAATTTTGAAGAAGGGTATGTGAATAAATATGCTCCTTCAAAATATCTGTTAAATCCTATTCCTGAATCCTATTCCCCTGAAATGCCAAAATACATTGGGAAAATTATTAACCATGTATCGGGCTTGGATAAAGAGATTACGAAACGTTTCATTAATGATATGGCGGATTTTATTCAGACCCGCAAAAAAAGAAGGACCGCATTTCTGTTCCAAGGGACAGAAGGAACCGGGAAAGGTTTTCTGTTTACGGTTGTTTTTAAGAACATATTTGGTTCGGACTATTGTTCACAGACCGACATGCACGCATTTAAGGGTCAGTTTAACAGCTTTTTGGAAAGTAACGTTTATGTTTTGGTCAATGAAATATCTGGAAATTTCTCGTCAAATAATGAGAATATGAGCACCATTGAGAAGATAAAAATTGCTATCACTGATGAGGTTATACAGATAGAGGGTAAAGGCAAAGACAGGTATAATGGGAAAAATAACTGTTCATTTGTTTTCGCATCCAACAGAGATAATGCCCTTGTAATTCCACCAGATGATAGACGTTTCAATGTTGCACCGAAGCAGGAAGAAAAAATTAATGAAACCGAATGGTGGCTTGGTGATGATACAATGAAAAAGATGGTATTATCAGAGCTTCAGGGGTTTGTATGGTATTTAAAATCATATTCTGTGGACAAATCAATAGTAAACCGCGTTATTGACAATGAAGCAAAGCGGATCCTGCAGACCTTGAGCATGAGCAATGCTGACCTTTTCTTTAATGCGCTTAAAACGGGTGATTATGATTGGTTTTTGGAGAATTTTATAGAAGAGAGTTGGAATATTAATGTCAACGAAGCCAAAGCAGTACGCAATGCTCTGGGAACACCGGACTCAAATGGTTATGTAATTATCAAAAGCGGTAATCTGTGTGTTTTATACAATCACATGAATGGTAAATCACTCACTCCCCAGGGTTTTGGGAAATTGGCGACTGCAAAGCTGGGCGAAGCTAAACCACATCGCTCTGGCAAAGATGTAATTCATGGGTTTAAGCTGGCGTTCACTTATCCGCCAGGCCATACCATTGATACTCCTCCAGAAAAAGATCAGGAGAGCAGCAAATTATTCGACTAATTATGTAAGAGCATGTAAGAGCATGTAAGAGTTTGTAAGGGCTTGCTCTTACACTGTAACTAACTATATAACTTAAGATATGGCGATAAGTAGTCAAATGTAAGAGCAAGTCATAAAATTGTTATAGAAAAGAAAAATATAAAATATAAAAAATAAATAAAACAGTTCTCTATAGCAAAAAAGTTGCTCTTACACTCTTACACTCTTACAAATGTGGTAGATCGAACACAGAGCAATTTAGAAAAAGGGGAAGTTTATATGCAAAATGTCACGAAGGGGGTAAAAATGAAGTTATTAAAAAAACTGGGGTTTAAGAGCCGAAAGGCTAAGCTCATGTCCAGGAAAAAAAGAGTTGAAGAAAAAAGAAGAATAATCATCAAGACAGATCCTATTAACCTGGATCAATTACACATAAAAAAAGAAGTGGACCCAAATTAAGGCTAAAGGGAAGCACGCTGCTTCCCTTGTTTGGTTTATCCTTCAGAAGAAGGCTCTGGTGAGCCGTTCTGCTTGTCCCATTTTTCTTTAAGGGTTTTTATGCCCTTTTCGGCTGTGGATTTAACTGCGGGATAAACTCGTCCTACGACGAATCCAAAAGCACCTGCAATAGTATTCTTCACCGCCGTGTTATTCCAGGCTGTTTGTAAGCCCTTTAAATAACCATTCATAATGGTCTCCTTTTTAGTTACGTGCTGCCAGCTGCAGCACTTTGTTTACGTATGTGTCTTTCCGATAATTCAA
>CAJXJG010000225.1 GCA_913054425.1 uncultured Fidelibacterota bacterium | reverse complement strand
TATCTTTGTCCCTGAGGCTACAGTCCTGCTGCAAAGTCAGGGCCGACTGCCCTACTTTTAATGTATTAAAATGAATTGTTGCGATCACGCCTGTGCCGGAGGCGGCCGGGGAGGTGACGTTGTATGCCCCGATATCAATCTGCAACAGGTTTTCTTCCTTTAATTTCGTGATTTCCAGTACCAGTCCTTGAGCCCGCCCAAAAAATTCGCCCTTATCAATACTTTGATAAGCCAGCACAGACGCATCAAATAGAATGAGGATCTCTGCCCCGGCTACATTAGAAAGATCCTCCGCCATAATATCCACGGTAAATGCATCGCCATTGACTGCTTCCTTATAAAGGGGTGCAATACGCAGGGCCGGGCCGGTGACTGCATCAGTGATAAAGGGAAGTGAATCGGGCGTTGCTTCCATATACCCCGAAAGATAGCGCCCCTGGACCAAAAACAAATGAGATCCTTCATCAAGGTAATTCAAGGTGGTGGATGTCTGAATATCCCATTCCGACCAGGTTTTCTGATCCAGCTTGTGCCGGAATTCCATGCTGGAGATGCTGCCCTGCCACTCAACTACAAAACTGCTTTTTGAGAAATTATCTGAGGAAACAGGCTTGAGGGTCGTTTGAGGTTCTGTGAATTCGGGATTTTGAGGATCTAAATCATTTTCGTAAGCCAGGTCCTCGACTGAACATGATATAAGAAAAAGGGATATCCCTAGAAAATAATGGCGATACATAATAAAATTAGAAATGTTTGCTGATCATCAACGTTGCATAGGTTTCCTGTCCGTTTGTATTGATTCTAGGCGCCACACTGTACATTCCATAATCTTTTGGAAAGAACAACATGGCATCAATAGTATTCCACAGCCAGAGGCCCACCGTAATACCAGTGATAGCCATAGCCGTAGAGCGGGCGTCATTCAACGCTTGATGCTTATCTTCCATGATCACTCGCATGGCATCAATATTGTCCAGCTGGATTGCCTGGAGATATACTTTTTTCGCACTGTCATAATCAGTATTTGCTGTCGAAAACTCGTTCCATAAATAACCAGTTCCAGCGATACAGACAATTGCACCAGCGGAATAAATCAGTCCTGCAAAACGCCTGCTGCCGTGGTCCCTGTCAGAGCTGTAGAACTGCCCTAATCCCGGGAAGAAAAGAGAACGCGTAAGTGCCTTTCCCCTTGTTTTGGATCTTAGAGTAATATCTTCATTAATCTGGTCGCCCAGATTTACGCGGTAATTCCTGGTCGAATTCTCATAACCAAGTGCAGAAAATTGGACCTTGTACATACCCTGATCCAGCTCTTTGTCAAAAATCGGTATTTTCCCCCAGTCTAACCCATTGGCCATAACATCAATATTACGGTTACCGGAAATCAGGGTGATCTTGGCTGTATTCAGACGAGAATAAAAACTACGAATCCACCGCGGAATACCTTCCTTTACCAGGCTCGTCACACTCCCGGTGTAACTGACGGATTCGGAATGCTCATTTTCGCCTGATTCAATATTCACCAGTTTTATCGTGCCGGTATATTCAGCCCCATATTTCCAGAGCAGCACATAGATCATTTTACGTACTGCTAAAATCTTACCAATCTGTACCTGACATTCTTCCGTACTACATTCTTCAGCATTGAATTCATTTTCTTTCAGCACTTCTTCCATCATAGCACGTTCGATTACGGTGTATTCAGTCAGTCTTTTTAACTCTGCAATAAATTTCTCGTTGATGAAGGCATCTTCACCTTTTGGCAATCCCTCCTGAGGTAGGATTTTTACTGCAATCCGTTCGGCAACTAATGCTGTAACACTTATGGCATAGGTCTCTGATCTGAGCGACGATATTTCTTCCAATTTTCTATCCAGGAATACATTTTTTCCTGAATTAATCTTAAATGATGATAAATCAATTCGGGCGGCGATTTTTTGCAGTGGGAGATCTGATACAATCTCGGTTACAGTCGTGAAACATTCGCCGTTGGAATCAGTCATTTTTAATTCTTCCAATTTCATTTCACCTTCTGTTATAACGAATCTCACCGGAAGGCCCACTAACGTTTGTGAAATTAGCTCATTATAAGCAGCTCGAAAAATCAAAGGCGCTGGTAAAGGACTACCTTTTTTTCCCGTCTGCACATAATTAATTGCAGTTGTATTGATTTTTGAAATGATTTGTTCAATACGACTCGGGAAGAATGTGTTGAGCACCTTATTCCCTTCAGTGCTTTCGACGGAAATTACTTTACCATGGGCACGTAATATACTTTCATAACCCTTTACCAGATATCCCAGTTCTTCAACTGGATTAAAAATAGATGTATTTGCGCTCCTAAAATATTCTTCAGCCAGCCTTGTATACTTATCGATATTCTTTTCATGTTCCTTTTTTGAAAGCTTCCAAATCACATAATACCGATCCGAACTGTTGTATATCTCTTCTAGTTCCAGCCCTTCCAATTCTGCTATTGAAGAAGATTGTGATTCAAATTCGGCCCGGTCAATGGATGTATTTTCATCTTCATATAATATTGATTTTGTTGCTCCATAAATGTTAACACTTATTTGATTGGATATTTCCAGAAAAGCGGATTCATTGGCTATTTGTTTGAATTCTTTTTCAGATTGCCCAATTTTTGGGGCCGACCCAAAACCTACATAATAACCTGTGATTTTTTTTTGTCCCTGAGTCACCCATGATGGTTCACGGGAAGATTGGGCCAAGATTTGATTTGAGAACAATAGAAAAAATGTTAGACAAAAAAACAAGCTAATATAATTAAGATTTAAGAGTTTTGTTATCTTACACATTCTTTATTGTATCCATTCTATTAAACTCTTGTTTTATTAAGGTTAAATAAACCAGATCCAATTTAACACAATCACTCATTAAATTATCGAAACCCCATCTTCCGTCAAGAAAATGAGTTTGTTTAGTGTAGCGGGAATAGGATTCGAACCCCCTATTCTCGCAATAACCCCTATCACTTACAGTATAGCCATGATTACATATATAATCATTTTTTTTCATTATTATAATCCTTATAATGTGACAGATTCATGCTCTTAATGGTACACCTTTTTTGTCACTTTAACAATTTGATAATTTTTCACCTGTAATCGATAAGACTTTCTACATTTTTTACAGGTTTGGCTACGTTGCTGATTGGGTGAATTATAATCATACTGCTCAGTTGATCCGCAGTGAGGGCATGTTGTTGCTATTTTCATCTTATTCTCATTGGTTTGAACCAGAGGCATTTCATACACAAATTTATACAGTATTGTCCCATAAACAAAAAAGCCCCAGGGAGGAGGCTATTAGTAATGGGTTCCGACTAAAATTTTGTTCTCAAAAGGTACGCA
>CAJXJG010000224.1 GCA_913054425.1 uncultured Fidelibacterota bacterium | reverse complement strand
CACCAGTAAAACGGGCATCAAATGCTCCAACCGGCGGTTTGGGTGGAAGACTGAAACTTAGTAGCTCATTTTCAGTAATCGTCACTCCAAAATACAGTTCTGCTGCATTAAACCTGATTTTATTCATTTTTTCCATATCTGTCGTCATTGTGGTAGAATCACTTACTTTTGAGGCACGAGAACTTTGAAGAGTAATGGTTCCATCTCCAAAGGATCGTATCCAATATCCGAAGCCAGGTTCAAGGGCATTTACATTTGTATATCCATTTTCATTAAAACTATAAATTGTTCCCGGTACAATCAGCCCGGAAGGATCAATAATCCCGCCAATTTCCACTGTTGAAGTGATTCCCGCTATGAGGTTCCAACCCTCGTTTATTGAAATAGAAAGGGAACTGACAGGGAGACCAACAATCTGGTTTTCTCCCTCTTCGGTAAAACGAAGCCAATATCCTGTCCCTAAGGTCATATTTTCCTCCGGGGTGTAGCCGTCATCATAAGAATAAAGTGTATTTCCAATGGCATTGAGGAAAATGGAGAGATAGTTTGTATCATTCACATCAACAGGCAATCCGACTATATTCCACCCGGAATAGTTCGAAACAATTATGGTGGCTTCGTTGATTTCGTAAGCAGGTCTTGTAGTGATTAACAAGGCCGTCTGATTGACTATTGTCCTGGCTGCTTCAGGATATGCATTATCAAAGGTATATTCCAATCCGTTTGTACTGTTATGGTTTTCAATCCCAACAGTGCAATAACCGCCATGTTCCGGAGTATATCCGCCAAAGCTGCCATTGGTAGTGTTATTGAATGTTTTGTATTGGAGTTTCATTTCTCCATCCCCGTAGGGTGGAACTGAATTATTATATAAAATAATTTGAAAATCCTCCAGTGAATTAGCATCTTCAGTACGCATATCAGTCCATTGAATAACCATAAATTCTCCATCAAAATCATAAGTGTACACATCTCCGCCATTACTTGTCTTCAAATCATCCCAGAAAACCGCGACCATGGGCGATGGTCCACCAGCACCGGGAACGGGATAATTTCGAAAGCTTTCCAGTTCGGAATGTCCAAATGCTATCCAACCATTGGAAGACACACTGATCGAAGAATATTGGACACCATAAAAGGAAAACAAAAACGGCAGGTTTACCTCAACAGTGGTTTCGAAAAATTCGCAAGTACCATAATACCCTCCTCCCCATGGATCACAATCATAATCACTGTCACACATGACATTATTATTCAACGAACAAGCTCCTCTACCGCGACCAGGATCGTAAATATCAAGATTTGTACCAATAGATTCAATTTCGATCCAATCATAAGCCGGTGCTAATTCATAACCTGTATCCCATGAATCATAAATATAATAGCCATAATTATCCGGTCCCAATGGGTCTGATTCTGAAACCTCACCGATTCGCATGGAAATGGTTTCCACACGATAATAGCCTTCGTCCGATTGTATATTCAAGAAGAGTGATAAAACTGTACCATTAATAATTTCATTAGAAGCGGCAATTGTGAAAGAATTATTTGATTGGACTGTTTGCCCCGGGGTGATCTCACCCCATGCACCAGAGCCATCCACAACAGATATTGAGTACGAGTCAGAACTCAAGGTACCGATTACTTGTCCCGGAGAAGTTGAACCCCAGTTTGATAGAGTTATTGAGATATCTTTTGTTTCACCGGGATTAATCTCCCCTCCCTGTATAAGCAGATCTTCAATGACAAGATGGCTTCCGGAAACAACAATGGGAACGATTGCGTTCCATTCATTGTTGAAATTATCAACGATCGTTAACCTTAATTTTAAATCTTCACGGTTCATTGCAGATTCAGACAGAGTTAACGAAAAATCATCCCCAAACTCCGACTGTCCAGGAGAAATGGACCCATATACGACCGATGCATTGGAAATAGAGACAAACTCTGAAGTTGTCTCTAACGTAGCTTCTATTCCTGAAACGGTCTCTGTACCATAATTTTTAATTGGAATAGACAAACCGAATAATTCACCAGGATTAACAATCCCATCATCGTCATCATATATCTGCACATCAAGTTCATGATCAAGATTTACGATAGCTCCATCAGAATGTACTGTAATTGTACTTTCATATGGTTTACAGTTTTGTTTCGTAACTGTTATAGAAATATTTCCATTGGAAACATAATCCAGGTTCATGGTGAGTGAGCCTTCTTCATCTGTATAGCCAGAAATGAAAATTATATCATCACCCATCAGTAAAGTTACCATAGCATCCTCAACGGGATCTTCATTTTCATCATATACCATTATATCTAAAAAATTTGTTCCAAAAGGCAACACAAGGGGGTGGATAACACTTAATACTGTTGGAGTATCGGTCCACAAATGGGTGGCGGGATCTCCCATAAGACTATTCCACTGAGAAAACGCATCAACCCAATGATATGGGTTTGTGGGATAAGCACTGAATAATGTCAACTTCCCATTTGCCAGGGCTGCACCTGCTGTTCCAAGTTTTTTCGCGAAAATTCCATCGTAAATTCCCATAGCAATAATATTATTGAACATGGTATGGGTATTACCGGTAGCCGTACACACTGCCGCAATAGCGCCTCTTGGATTTGATGCAGAGCCTGCTCTCAAAAATTTTTCAGACAAACAGGTGCTCTCTTCCGCAAAAGAACCAGTCCCGCAAGTTAACACGGTGGCAAAAGGAAGTTTATGGCCATTATTTACATCATCTATGTCTCCATTATCAAAACCACTCACCCCATAAAAACCACGATATTGAAAATAAGATACTCCCTCATCAAGTTGATTTTCCATCCAGGATGTCCAACTGCTCCCTGATATTTTCAGGTTGACTTCTTCCATTCCGTAGGCATCCATAATATTTTCCACATAACGGGCAGTAATCACGGTAGAAAGACCTGATTCGCTTGGATCACCAACAACAGCAGCACGTTCATAGAAATTGTTCAGGCTTCCCATGTAGGTTGCCTTTTCATAATTGATAATTTTATTGACTACATTTGATATATGTGAAGACGATCGAACGGATATCCGCCCTATCAGCACTTCTGGGAGTAAATCATCTCCATCCAACTGGGAATATGGGTGATCTCCTTCACACCAGTCTCCATAGTAATCATGACCCCAATCTTCATAAAATGTCGGAACATTATAAGAACCCCCAGCATCACCCACAAGAGCTACGAATTCCGGGCGTGGATTAAAGGTATTGTAGGCATTTGTTATGTAACTCTTTACCTGGCTTGATGAAGAACCGGTTTCACCTATGGAAGCGGTATAAACCATATACCCGCGTTTATGACGCCAGTCTACAAGCTGCTGAAAATATGAATTGCTCTCA
>CAJXJG010000223.1 GCA_913054425.1 uncultured Fidelibacterota bacterium | reverse complement strand
GATCAATTAAAACCGACATAGTCTCCTTGATCATATTCAGGAACGGTCCCGGATACACTCCCAGGATCAAAGTGATCACCGCTAAAGGAATCAGGGTAAAGAGTTCACGTCCATTAACTTCAGAGAAACCAGAACATTTCTCATTCAATTCACCAAAGAATATCCGTTTGTAGGCGGACAGGAAATAAGCAGCGTTTAACACAATCCCCAGTGTAGCAATTATCACAATCACCCTGAAAACAGGGAACGCACCCATAAAACACATGAATTCACTGATAAAACCAGACAGCCCAGGAAGCCCAAGCCCAGCCATAAAAGCTACCATAGTTACACCAGCATAAACAGGCATTTGCTTTGCCAGTCCACCAAACCCGTCAATATCACGATGATGAGCACGATCATAAATAACTCCCACCAGGATAAACAACGTAGCTGAAATGGTACCATGGTTAAACATTTGGAAAACCGCACCACTGATTCCAGCTTGAGCTGCAATGTAATTTTCTCCATGAAGACCGGAAGCTGCGATGACTGCCGACATTCCCAGCATTGCAAACCCCATATGATTGATACTTGAGTACGCGACCAGTTTCTTTAAATCTGTTTGTGCCAATGCACACAGGGCGCCCCAGATCACATTGATTAATCCCAGAACCGCTAAAGTACCTGCAAACCAGAATACCGCATCCGGTAGCATGGGATAGTTGATTCGAAGGATGCCATAAATTCCCATTTTCAACAGAACCCCAGCAAGGATTACAGAGACGGCAGTTGGAGCTTCCACATGCACCAAGGGTAACCAAGTATGAAATGGGAATACCGGTATTTTTATTGCAAATCCTACAAAAAGAAGAATCCAAATTACCTTGATGGCGCTCATACCCCACCAAATTGATCCTTCCAGAGCACCTGGGGCATTCTCAATGAGCTCTGGAATGCTGAATGTATTTCCACATGTAAAATACAGTGCTAAAATCGCTATCAGCATGAGCATAGACCCCACTAAAGTGTACAAGAAGAACTTTATAGCTGCGTATTCCCGCTGGGAGCCGCCCCACATACCAATGAGGAAATACATAGGTAAAAGCATCACTTCCCAGAAAACAAAGAATAAGAAGAAATCTAAAGCCAAAAATACACCGATCATTCCCGTATCAAGAAGCAGGAACAAAGCAAAATATCCTTTCACACCTCTGTCGATTTTCCAACTAACAAATATTCCTAAAAAAGAGAGCAACGGAGTAAGAATCACCATAGGAAGGCTTAACCCATCTACCCCCAGGGCATAAGCAATATTAAATGACGGGATCCAGGCAGCATTTTCTGTAAACTGGAAAGATCCGATTTCGGAATCGAAATTCAACCAAAGCATAATCGCCAGCCACAGTTGAAGTCCTGTGGCTACCGCCGCTACAATTTTAATAACATCTGCTTTATCCCTCGGAATTAATAGAATAGCTACCATTCCTGTTATGGGCAGCCAAATGAGCCAACTCAGTACGTTTGATACCATTTTTTATCCTTTACACATTCTTTCTCATAAGATTAAACCATTGTTTGAAAAATCACGATTAGAATCACTCCAAATAAAGCAAACAGAACATAACTTTGAAGTTGCCCGGTCTGTAGACCTCTCAAGACACCGCCCAACCAATGGGCAGAACGTCCTGCGCCATCCACGATGCCTTGATCGAGACCATCGTAATCCAGCTTTCCAGTTAAATTGGAAAACCATTCTGTAATTCTTCCAAACCCATCCACAACATATTTATCGTACACATCCCAATCCAGATATCCAACCCAATCCGCCAGTTTTAATATTGGAGTGTATATAAAGCGACTATAAATTTCATCAATATAAAATTTGTTCAAAGAGAGACGATACAGAGTATTAAAACGCCCCGCCATGGCCGCTGCTGATATGCTTTGCTTCAAATACATTAACCAGGCTAAAAAGATACCAAACCCTCCAACCAGAACGGAAATAATCATAGCGGGTAAATGACTCTGGTGAATTCCTTCAGAAATTGCATGAGCGCTGGGAGCACCGGCAACCAAAGAAGTCCGGGGCCTGATTATCTCGGTAAACCACCCCTGGTCAGAAAATGGATTGAAATGTGGAAGAGTGAAAAAGATGAAAAAACTAAGCCCGCCAAGAAGAACGAGGGGAAATGTCATTTCCTTTGGGGATTCATGAATTTCCTCAATCAGTTCCGGCATTTGAGGTTCATTATGGAATGTCATGTACATTAATCGAAACATATAAAAAGCCGTCAACAAAGCTGCGCTGAATCCAAAGATTGGCAGAAGGAAATGTTCAGGATGATGGTTTGCAAATGATAAACTGCCGGCAAGAATAGCATCTTTGGAGAGAAACCCGGAAAAAAACGGAACTCCTGCAATCGCCAATGTACTTACCAACATAGCCCTGTAGGTTGTTGGCATCCGGCTTTTGAATCCACCCATGTTGCGCATATCCTGCGGATCTGTTTCATGATCGTTCTTTTTATGAAGAGCATGGTGCATAGCATGAATCACACTTCCAGAACCATAAAAGAGATTTGCCTTGAAAGCAGCATGAGTCACAAGATGGAAAAATGCCGCTACATATGCACCTGTCCCCACAGACATGATCATAAATCCAAGCTGGCTCACCGTTGAATAAGCCAAAACTTTTTTGATATCATTCTGGGTAATGGCTATAGTGGATGCAAACAGGGCTGTAAACCCGCCAATGTAAGCGACAAAAACGAGTGCGTCCGGTGTCATAATAGGAAACATCCGAACCATCATAAAAACCCCTGCGGCAACCATGGTTGCCGCATGCATCAAAGCAGAAACGGGAGTGGGACCCTCCATGGCATCCGGAAGCCAGATATGCAAAGGAAATTGGGAGGATTTCCCCATTGCACCTATAAACAGGCCAATCCCTGCCATGGTGAGCAAAGTGCCAGTCAAATTACCATCAGCCACACTTGTAAATATATCGGAATAGACTACTGAACCAACCGCAGTAAATAAAAGCATGATTCCAATAAAGAAACCGATATCTCCCACCCGGTTTGTCAGGAAAGCTTTAACACCTGCACTGGCAGCAGAATTTTTTTCAAACCAGAACCCAATTAAAAGGAAAGAACTCAGCCCAACTAATTCCCAACTCATGTACAACAACATGAGATTGTTTGAAAGGACAATCCCGTTCATACTAAAAGTAAATAAGGAAAGGTATGCGTAATAGCGGGAATAAAGCGGATCTCCGGCCATATATTTAATGGAGAAAATGTGACTCATGCTGGAGATGAGGGCTACCACTAAAAGCATGGTGATCGTAATATTGTCTACCAAAAATCCTAACTGAATATTAAAATCACCGAGGTTGATCC
>CAJXJG010000222.1 GCA_913054425.1 uncultured Fidelibacterota bacterium | reverse complement strand
TGGAAGCATTGTTATTGGCATGGTAATTCATGATTACAAGGATCTGCTAAATTTTTCAAAGCAAAGATCACCATCAAACAGATGTGGTACAAATGTGGTATGCCCTGAAGCAGATCCTTATTTAGATCAAGTCAATGCAGGTTCATGGCTTGATATGGGTGGATATATTTGTAGTGGATCCATGATTAATAATGCAAGAAACGATCTTACGCCTTATTATATGACGGCCTGGCATTGTACGGACGGTGGAAATGAGAGCACCTTCAGATTTTATTTTAACTACGAAACAACCACGTGTGAAGGGCCGAATGCCAGTTATGGATCTTATTCATATGGTTCTATCCAGATAGCAACATCTGGTGATGTTGATCCGGATTTCACTCTCTTAGAGATTACAGATGAAATCAGCAGTTCCTGGGATGATGTATTTTATGCGGGCTGGGATCGGTCATCATCGCCACCTACAATCTCTTGTGGAATACACCACCCAGGTGGTGATCCAAAAAAGATCAATTTTGATGATGATGTTGCTGTACAGTCACCAGGGATAAATTGGCAAGATACTGGATATTCTCCTCCCGGATCACATTGGGGTATAAATTGGGATTATGGCTGTACAGAAGGGGGATCTTCAGGTTCCCCTGCTTATAATAGTGCAGGAAGATTCATTGGACAGCTCACCGGGGGCTCTGGATATGCTTATTACGGGAAATTTTCAAGAGGGTGGGATGGTGCCAGTCCGTCGAGCAGGTTGAAAGATTGGTTGGATCCTGATAATACCAATCAGATGACTTTGGATGGTATTTACGTCGATCCAGTTCATCCTGTTTTCGAATTAAATTTAATCAATATTGAAGAAGTAGATGGAGATGATGATTCAATCGTTAATCCTGGCGAGACAGGAGAAATCATTTTTTATGTGGAAGTACCAGAAATGTGGCTTACTGGTGCAAGCAATGTATCAATAATTCTCTTATCAGATGATCCTGGAATTACGATCACCAATGATGAGTTTTCTATCCCTTATGCGAATCCTGGTGATGTGTATGACAATGCTGACAATCCTTTTTATGTTGTATTTGATGATGATGCCTCCTTGGGAGAATATTCGTTCAGTTTATTACTCCTTTACAATGGTCCCGCAGGCGGGGATTATGATCAATATATTGATTTTACTTTCAATTTAACCTTGGACCAGTATGGTTGGCCTTTTACTACTCCAAACCAGGTTGTCTCATCTCCTGCCATTGTAGATATAAATAGTGATAGTGAGCTTGAGGTTATTTTTTCAGACTATGATGGTCTTGTCAGGGTCGTAAATGTTTCTGGAGAAGAACTGTGCAGTTTTGATACTGGGAACCAGATCTGGGGTTCACCTGCCATAGGTGACATTGATAACGATAATGAACTGGAAATAATCATCACATCCAAGAGCAAACATTTGTATGTATTGGATAGTGAGTGTAACCTGGAGTTGGACTACGATGCCGGGCAGTTTCTCATGGGCACTCCTGCATTGGGTGACATTGATGGAGATGGAGAACTGGAAATCGTTTTTGGCGGGTATTCATCTCCCGGTAAAATCTTTGCAATCAACCCGGATGGAAGTGATGTACAGGGTTTTCCGTATGAAGTCGGTGAAAAGATCCAAAAGGGTGTAGCACTTGCAGATTTCAATGGTAACAATAAAGATGATATAGTCTTCGGAACGGATGGTGAGAGAATTTATTTGATTTATGATGATGGAACAGTAGCTCCCGGTTTTCCATTTGAAGCGGATAATGATTTCCGGACAGCGCCAGGGATTATGGACTTGAATGGTGAGAAGATAATTCTTGCCGGGTCCAGGGATAATAGTTTTTATGGGGTGAACAGTGATGGAAGTTTTCGCTTTCAGGTTGAGACAGGGGATGATATAAACACGTCCCCCGGCTTTGTTGATACAGGTGATGAAGTCGCTATTTTCTTTGGATCATCTGACGGAAAAATTTATGGTATTGACAGTGATGGGAATGCACTCTCCGGTTGGCCCCAGTCAGCAGGAAGTGATGTGAATTCTTCCATCGTATTTGCTGATTTGGATAATGACGGGATTGCGGAAGTCATTGCTGGAGATGAGGGAGGAAGCATGCTAGCTTATCATCTGGACGGCACAGCTTTTCCCCTGTTTCCAATCAGTTACGGATTACCTTTTAAAGGATCTCCTGCTGTTATAGATACAGATAATGATGGTGATCTTGAGATTTTAATGGGTGGCGGAAGCGGTGTTGTAAATGTGGATGTTAAAGCTATTGGTAATTTTACCGATTACTGGAACATGTATAGGGGGAATTTATATAGAACGGGATATTTTGGAACACTAATGCCTTCCGGTGAGGTTACCGTTTCTCACATAACAGATTGGAACCTGGTGGGTTTGCCAATGGAAGTCACTAACCCATTTTACCTGGATGTGTACCCTGATGCGATTGAAGGAACCCTCTTTTCATTTGATGACAATTACAATTTGGAGGAGAATTTTATCTTGGGAGAGGGATACTGGCTGCGTTTCCTCGATGTCGGCTCCACTACAATTTCAGGGTTAGCTGTAACGGTATTAACGGTTTCGTTAAATGAAGATTGGAATCTTATTTCCGGGATTACGACGGTTGTGAATGTGAACAATATTGATGATCCGGATAATCTCATCATTCCGGGGACCTTTTATGTCTTCACCGGATCATATGAATTGACAGAAACTCTTGATCCGGGTTTTGGGTACTGGGTGAGGTCAAGTGGTGACGGAGAGGTAACAATCTCCAGTTCCGGCGCAGCTAAATCACTTCCGTTCAAAAACCGTTTACAGGAGGCAAATTCCCTTATCTTTACTAATGGAGATAACATTTCTTTAACACTACATTTTAGCGTGACTGTTCCTGGGGATGAAAAATTACGTTATTCTTTACCTCCTCTCCCGCCTGAAGGGGGGTTTGATGTTCGTTTTTCCGGTGACTGGAAATATACGGAGGAACAGGGTGAGATAATGATTCAGAATGGTCATTATCCCCTGGTAATCAATTATGAGAGCAATCAGGAAATTGAAGCGGGAATGGAATGGATTCTTGTGAATCCCCAAAATGGTGAAGAGTTTGTACTGAACAATGGAGCGGTACAGATCACTTCTGCTGTTCAAAGTTTGATCTTGACAAAACGAAATATCATTCCCCGGGAATTTGTGCTGCACCAGAATTATCCCAATCCATTCAACCCAACCACAAGCTTACACTATGATCTTCCAGAACATGCGCTGGTTGTCCTCACAGTATACGATTTAATAGGCAGGGAAGTAGCCCAACTGGTTAACACTACCCAAAATGCAGGCTACAGGTCAGTGCAGTGGAATGCAACAGACATGCATGGCAAGCCTGT
>CAJXJG010000221.1 GCA_913054425.1 uncultured Fidelibacterota bacterium | reverse complement strand
AAAGCCTGTTATTTTCTTCAAAAAAGTCCCAACGATCCACTCGCTCAGATTCAAGAAAATCACTATCTCCTGAATCAGTTACACAAACTTTTTTCATCATTTGACGTACAATAACTTCAATGTGTTTATCATTTATTCCTACCCCCTGCAAACGATATACCTCCTGTATTTCATTCACGAGATATTCCCTCACTGCGTCAGCACCCAAAATATTTAAAATGTCAACTGGAGAAATTGCACCTTCACATAGAGGCGTTCCCGCTGTGATAAAATCCCCTTCATGTACAATGACATGCTTACCATAAGGAATATTGTATGACTTATATTCCTGATCAGTACTTTCGACTCGAATCTTCCGAATACCGCGCTTTATGCCCATGAATTTAACGGTTCCGTTGATTTCTGCCACAACAGCCGGATGAGCGGGAATCCTTGCCTCAAATAATTCTGCCACCCTAGGCAATCCCCCGGTGATATCGCGGGTTTTTCCAATATCCTTTTGAATTTTTACAATTGTTTGTCCTCGTGTAACCTTGTTACCCTCCGATACAACCAAAGTCGCCTTAACAGGTAAAATTGTCCCTCCTGATAAAGTATCACCTTTTTTATTTACAATTTCAACGTGAGGACTCAGATTTCGATTCTTCGATTCTACAATTACCATTTGTTTTTTACCACTCTCAACCGCTTCCACTTGATAGGTTTCTTTCTCGTAAAGATCCTTTAATCTAATATACCCTGTCTGCTGAGCAAGGATTATGTCAGTATATGGGTCCCACTGAAAAAGCGTTGTATCAGGTTTTATAATCTCCCCTTCACTGACAAGAACATTTGCGCCATAGGGGACGTTATGCTCCGATTTTATTTGATCTTTCGATTTCCTTGGGTCTACAATAAAAATCTTTGCATGTCGAACCATACATCTTGTTATATTATTCCCAAACTCGTCTTTCGTAATAGCTGAATCAAAATTATCAGAAAATTTTACTCTGCCACCAAATTTTATTTTCATTTCTGATTTCTCAATAATTCGAGTCGCAGTACCCCCAATATGAAATGTCCTTAATGTTAACTGAGTCCCAGGCTCTCCGATGCTTTGGGCTGCTTGTATTCCAACTGCTGTACCAATATTCACTAGATTGTGAGTAGAAAGATTCCAGCCGTAACATTTCGCGCAAACTCCTCTATGTGATTCACAACTCAAAACAGATCTTATTCGAATATTTTTTATTCCTTGTTCGGAAAATATTTTTGATTCCTTCTCATCCAGTACTGTTCCTTCTGAAATTATAATCTTACCATCAATTATTAAATCATCTACAATGGTTCTACCCATAACCCGGTCTGCTAAAGGTTCTATTATTTCCTCACCCTCTTTTAAATCAGAGATGAGAATTCCATTTATTGTTTTACAATCTTGTTCCGTAATTACCACATCCTGGGCTACATCCACCAATCTCCGTGTAAGATAACCCGCATCAGCTGTTTTCAAGGCAGTATCAGCAAGGCCTTTTCGAGCGCCATGGGTTGATATGAAGTATTCCATTACCGAAAGTCCTTCTTTGAAATTTGAAGTAATAGGAGACTCAATAATCTCTCCCTTTTCTCCAGTCATAGATTTTTTAGGTTTAGCCATGAGACCCCGCATACCTGCTAATTGCTTGATTTGGTCTTGACTACCTCGTGCCCCGGAATCTGCCATCATAAACACTGGATTAAATCCATCCTTATCTTTTCTAAGTTCTTCCATCATTACAGCTGCAACACGATTTGTAGCATGAGTCCATACATCAATCACTTTATTGTATCTTTCACCATCTGTTAGAATGTGTTTATCAAATTTACTCTGTATTATACCAACTTCCTTAAATGCACCGTTAATTATTTCATCCTTTTTCTCTGGAATTAATATATCGCTAATGGAAATAGAACTGCCACTTTTTGTGGACATTTCAAACCCGAGTTTCTTTAAATCATCCAAAAATTTGACGGTTTTCTTATTTCCAGTTATTAAAAATATCTGGTTAACAAGTACTTCCAATTTCTTACTTGTAATAATATCATCCACATATTCCATTTCCTCTGGTAAAATGGAGTTGAAAATTATTCTACCAACCGTAGTATCTTTATACCACTTGCCCTTGTGACGTACATTTACAATAGCATGTAACCCTGCTGAATTATTCTCATAAGCAAGCAGTGTTTCACTAAAGGAACCAAAATTCTTCCCTTCCCCTTTTTCACCCTTCCTTGGACGAGTGAGATAATAACAACCTAATACCATGTCCTGAGAAGGAATTGCAATTGGTTTTCCATTTGCAGGATGAAGAATATTATGACTTGACAACATTAATACTCGTGCTTCAATTTGTGATTGCAAAGAAATTGGGATATGAACTGCCATCTGGTCTCCATCAAAATCTGCATTGAATGCAGAACAAACTAGAGGATGAACTCGAATTGCTTTCCCATCTACAAGAACAGGTTGAAATGCCTGAATTCCCAAACGATGTAAGGTTGGAGCTCGATTGAGAAGAACCGGGTGATCTTTCACCACAAATTCTAACACCTCATATACAATGGACTCGCGATTTTCTATCATGGTTCTAGCGCTTCTTGGTGTCTGCGCGTACCCACGCTGGATAAGAGCCCTGAACATATGTGGTTTAAACAGCTCCAAGGCCATATTTTTTGGAAGCCCACACTCGTGAAGCTGAAGTTCAGGTCCTACAACAATTACCGACCGTCCCGAATAGTCCACCCGTTTTCCTAAAAGATTTTGACGAAATCGGCCTTGTTTACCTCGTAACATATCCGAAATAGATTTTAAAGGACGGCGTGTCCCACTCCTGATTGCGGTTTTCCTTCGGTTGTTATCAAATAAAGCATCCACTGCCTCCTGCAGCATTCGTTTCTCATTTCTGAGAATAACATCCGGAGCTTTTATTTCCATCAACTGCTTCAACCGATTATTACGAATTATAATTCTTCGATAAAGATCATTAAGATCACTGGCTGCAAACCTCCCACCTTCAAGGGGAACTAATGGTCTTAGTTCCGGTGGAATAACAGGCAATACAGAAATCACCATCCATTCCGGTTTATTTACATTTTTTTTGGAATGATCATGTAAAAACTCTTTAACGACCATGAGTCGTTTTAGCGCATCCTGTTTTTTCTGCTTTGATCGAGTGGATTTCACTATATCCAGTTGTTGTTGCTTTAATTCGTTCATATTTAATCTCGCCAGTGCTTCTTTTGTTGCTTCTCCACCCATTGCAGCATAAAAATGATCCTCATTATCTCTTTCCTCTTCTGAAACAGCATTATATCCATACTCTTTTTCCAATTCAAAATATTCTTCATCATTTAGAATTTCAAATTGTTGACGACCACTTTTACCCGGAT
>CAJXJG010000220.1 GCA_913054425.1 uncultured Fidelibacterota bacterium | reverse complement strand
AAAATGGACAGATTAAATTTATTAGGCTTTAACAGTATATCCTTGAAAGACTTGGATAAGGTTCGACTTCTCAACCGGAAGGATACAAAGTTTGTTTTCAGTAAGGCTAACCTGCTGCTGTTTTTGGACAAGTTAAAACCATTTTATCAGATTCTGGAAATAAATGGTTTGCGTACTTTTGCGTATGAGAACACCTATTTTGATACAGACGAATTCCTGTTTTATATTCAGCATCACAATGAAAGCAGAAAACGCTTTAAGGTCCGGCATAGAAAATATTGTGAATCCAATGAGCAATATTTTGAAATTAAAATTAAGGATAATAAAAATCGGACAATAAAAAAACGGCTCCGGATTAATGAGATGAATGGGTGCCTTGGTGAAGAGGAGAGACGTTTGGTGTCTGAAATAATTGGACTTTCACCAGAGCAACTTGCTCCAAAACTGGATATACAATTTTCCCGTATTACACTGGCCGATAACAGCTTTAATGAACGCCTGACCATTGACACGAATCTCTCCGTCAAAAATGGAATCAGCAGTAAGATTTTTGATCAACTTGTGATCTCAGAGATCAAACAAAAAAAGTACAATCCAAAATCAGATTTTATTCAGATTTTACGTGATTTAAAGATCCCGGAAATGAGGTTTAGTAAATATTGTATGGGTATGCTGCACGTTAATAAGGGAATTAAATACAACCGCTTTAAACCAAAATTATTGCGAATAAATAAGATTTTAACTCAGGGATAAATGAAGGAGAAAATATGGATCTATCATCAGAATTAATGAACTTAATCATCCGCTTTGGATTTAACCTGTTCATTGCCTTTATCATTATAAAGCTGATTTACCATCGTGAGCATAAGGATAACGATTTCGTGTTTACATATTTTATGTTTAACTCACTCATCTTTTTCTTTTCCTTCCTCTTGAGCAATATCACTATCAATCTTGGCTTTGCTTTTGGTTTGTTTGCTGTTTTTGCTATAATGCGCTATCGAACAGATCCAATTCCAATAAAAGAAATGACCTATCTGTTTATCGTAATCACGATAGGTGTGATCAACGCCTTAAGTAAGACAGAGGTCTCCTATGAAGCGATATTATTTACAAATGTAGCGATCGTTGGACTAACTTATTTTCTTGAGACATACTGGCAAAAGAATTTGCTCATCCAGCACATGGTTGTTTATGAAAAGTTAGAAAATATCAAGCCTGAAAATCACGATAGATTACTTGCCGATTTAAAAGAAAGAACTGGTCTGGATATTCAACAGTTCGAAATTCGAAGAATAAATTTATTGAGGGATACCTTCCGCATCAGAATTTATTGCAAAGAGCAGAAGGAGTAAACAGACACCCGTTCTTTATAGTGGTATTTTTTAAGTCAGTCGAGGAAGCAAGGTGTATAAAACTACAAGATTACAATCTGTTCTCATTCAATATAAATGGCTTCTCTCCCTTTTTCTTTTCATTCCCTGTGTTTATGGGGCGGATGATAATGAATCTTGGACCAGTATTGGGTTTGAAAGGAAGCTCTCAAGCTCGCTCAAACTGGAATTTGAACAAGAAATAAGGTTAGAGGATCAAGCATCCACTTTTAAACAAACTTTCTCTGATGTTTCGCTTTCATATAAAGTTTTCGATGGTCTTAGAATACAGATTCCATTTCGCTATTCTACTTTTAAAGATAAGATTAAACAGCGAATAAGTTTTAGCGGATCTTATAAATACAGCTTCAAACCGATGAGCCTGAAGTATCGTACAAGGTATCAGCGGACCTTTGAGAAGAACGAAACCCCTGAAGATTTGGTCAGAAATAAATTTACAATTGAGTATAAAATGGATAAAAATATTGAGCCATATATCTCCAGTGAATTATTTCATTCTTACAATGAAGATCCTGTTCAGCTTGATGAGTATAGAATCTCATTTGGACTAAGGGTTGATATAATGGAGAATAGCTCAATTAAGATTTTCTATATCTTTAAAAAGGAAGACCTTACTAAGTCAGATCCGGATGAGATCAATGTATTTGGTTTAGCCTATAGTTTTAAAATGTGACATGAATCACATGAAAATAATGATATTAGGTGAATCTTCTTCCGCATACGTAATATTATGACTGATGGTTTCTCAAATGAAAATATACCCAGTTAACATTTTAAGATGCCTGATCCTGCTTTTTATAGCAGTTTGTAATGTAGACGGACAAAATATTCATCTTAATGAGCTCATGTCATCAAATAATACTACGATCTATGATGAATCTGGCAACACTCCCGACTGGATAGAGCTATATAACAGTAATAATATCGAAATTGACTTAACAGGATTTGGACTCTCTGACGATATTGACGATCCATTCAAATGGATATTTCCAAGCGTTATTATTAACCCTGAGAGCTATGTACTTATCTTCGCATCAGGAGAAGGAGGAGATTCATATGTGCAGCATTGGGAAACCGTTATAAACTGGGGCGATGAATGGAATTATTTTATCGGCTATACAAATCCGCCTTCCAACTGGCGGGAGCTGTCATTTGATGACTCTGGATGGTTAAATGGTCCCAGCGGATTTGGTTACGGTGACGGTGACGATGCTACAGAAGTTCCTCAGGTCATGTCTGTCTTTGTAAGGAAAACGTTCCAGGTTGAATCCATTGATAATATTGCAGCCCTGGTGTTTCATGTGGACTATGATGATGCGTTTGTTGCCTATTTGAATGGCAATGAGATCGCCCGTGCCAATATCGGAACACCCGGGGTTGTACCAAACTATGATGAAGGTGCCTATGAATGGCGGGAGGCAGAAATATATGGTGGTGGTTTGCCTGAACGATATGAAATAGATCCCGAACCCGGGCTCTTGACAAATGGGGAAAATGTGCTGGCGATCCAGGTCCACAACTATAATATAACTTCTTCAGATATGAGTCTGATTCCCTTTTTCACCCTGGGTATGCTTCAGGTTCCTGATAATCCTTCCGGAACTCCTGATATCCTGAATTTTCCATTAACCAATCTGCACACTAATTTTAAAATTGCATCAGAGGGAGAGGCCATCATATTAACAAATCCAACCGGCGAGATCGAGGACATGGTTGATTCAACAGCAATCCCAACAGACATTTCATATGGAAGACAGCCTGATGGCAGTGATAACTGGTTATTTTTTCCTGAATCAACACCGCAGGCGCCTAATAATACAGAAGGATTTAATGAATTTTGCGAAACTCCTCAAGTTTCTCATCAGGGAGGGTTTTATCCTGGTCCAGTTATCATATCCTTATCAATAAACTCAGATACTCATCAGATTAATTACACTCTTGATGGTTCCATTCCAACAGAGGATTCATCCATTTATTCAGAACCGATTTTTATTGCGACAACCACGGTATTGAGGGCGGCA
>CAJXJG010000219.1 GCA_913054425.1 uncultured Fidelibacterota bacterium | reverse complement strand
TTCAACACTTCAGGAGATTTCATATCTCCCTGCATATAAAACTGCATATCCATAGTGCCAAGCATTTCCCGATCCAAAAACTCCAAACTTTCCCGTATTTCTGTTCCTTTTTTAAAAAACGACTGAATATTCACTTCTACATTCAACCAGAAAATACCTGCAAGTCCTACTATGACGATTGTCAATCCTGACATCAAAACCTTCCTGGGATACTGCAAAACAATCTTTCCAATTGTGTTTGCAAACTGTTCCAAGATACTGGTGGAGGTCAAAGCCCTGGAACTAATATTCCAGGATTTCAGCATGATCAAAGAAGGAAGCATTAAAGACGAAAGAATCCAGGCCCAGATGATACCGATAGCAATGGATACACCATAACCTGTCATCACTTCGATGGGAGCAAAGATCAAAGAGAGAAATGCTATTGCAGTTGTCAAACTCGTAAGAAAAATTGGCAGCATCAAAGCATCCATGGTTTGCCGGACAGCTTCTCTTTTATTTCCTGTTTGCCTGAATTTCTTGAAAAATTTTGCTAGGACATGAACACCATCAGAGTTTGCAATAGTTAACAAAATAATCGGCATGGATGTATTCATGAGAGTAAACAGAAATTTATCAGATCCGGTTAACCCTCGAATCCAGCCCATGCTCCCGGTCATGGCAAATAATGATAAAAGAATGACGGATAAAACCATCAGGACTGCTGGTATACTTCTCAGGTTAAGTAAAAGGATAATGACCATGACAATCATCCCAACTCTTACCAGTGAAAGGACATCACTCCGAATCAATTCAGAAATAACTCCTGTGAGGTACGGAGCTCCACCGAAATGAGTTTCATACGCTCCTAAATAAATATCTGCTTCAGCCAACAGTTTTTTCGCCAAAATATCATTGGATGCACCATCTCTTGGACGGACAATAACGCTTAAAAAATCACCATGCTGACCCACGACCCTGTTTTTCACATTTGGATGGTTTTCTAAGTACGCTTTTATTTCCTCCAATTGATTTGCATTCAGCACTCTGTCCGGCAGCAATTCATTTATTTCCAGAAATCCATCTTCACTATCCATGCGATTCATGCTTGCCATGGAGATGACCTCCTCAACATCAGGAATGGCTTCCAAGGCAGCAGTGAAATCCCGAAGTGAGGTCAGAGTAGCAGGTTCATAAACCGATTCGCCCGGGTTACCAAAAGCAATAAAAATCATTTCAGTATTGCCAAATTCTTCTTTTACCTTTTCCCATGTTTTCCTGGATTCCATGTTTTGCGGTAAAAGTTTCATCATATCATCTTCAACTTTGAAAAAACGCAACCCGGAGCCCAGGACAAGGGTTAAGATCAGGCTGATTAATACCGTCCGCCGGGGATGATCAAGAGATTGATTTATAAACCAGTTTTTCATTTTTTGAATTGTATAAATTTTATGAAACGTGGAAATTAAGTAGATTCCTCTTTATGTAACTTGATTAAATTAATCGCTGAAATCATTTACTTTATTTTCGTCCAATATGAATAAATTCTTTACCGGAAAAAATCCTGTTGTTGTCGTAGGAAATGGAGAGTTTCCCACCCACACAATTCCGTTAAACCATTTGAAAAATGCAGGAACAATTATCTGTACTGATGGCGGTGCGGATCAGCTCAGTCCACATAATTTCACACCTGATATCATCGTTGGTGACATGGATTCCACAAAGCTCAAAATAGAAAATTTCAAAGGTCTTTGGATTTCATCTCCGGACCAAAATAGAACTGATTTGCAAAAAACCCTGGATTGGTGCATAGCAAATGATTTAACTGAAGTGACTGTATTAGGAATCATGGGAAAAAGGGAAGATCACAGCTTGGGAAATCTTCATGTTTTAGCAGAATTTTCTCAAAAGATGAACATTCAGTTTATAACCAATTACGCTGTGATTTACTGTATTCAAGGTAAAAAAACTATTTCGTCAGTGGCAGGTCAACAAATCTCAATCGTTGCAATTGAAAACATTCAATCCATTTCAACTGTCGGGTTAAAATACGAATTGAAAAACGAAAACTTCCTGCCGACGTGTAATGGAATCAGTAACGAGGCAATCGGTGAAATATTTATAATAGAAACAACAGAACCAATCTGGTTATTCATCAATCATTTAAAATAAGATTCCTGTGCATTATTTAGATTGGTTTGCCATTGGAGGATATTTCATTCTTCTGCTGGGATTGGGATTCTATAAATCATCAAAAAAGGAAGATGATTCGGATTTTATTTTAGCAGGCCGGAAGCTGAGCCTGCCCGGATTTATAGCAACCCTTGTGGCAACCTGGTACGGAGGAATTTTAGGTGTTGGAGAAAACACCTATCATTATGGAATCCAGACCTGGTTTATCTTTGCCTTTCCTTATTATGTGTTTGGATTGCTCTTTGCAATATTCCTGGCGCCAAAAATCCGGAACCTGCCCCATCGTTCTATTCCGGATCATTTTCGTAAACATTTCGGGCATAAAGCAGGAATTTTCAGTGCTGTACTGATTTTATTCCTGGCGTCACCGGCTCCGTACATATTAAGCTTTGGTATATTACTTCAGCATACGCTGGGTTGGAATCTTCTTCCCGCAATTCTCTTTTCAACGGTTGTCAGTTTGATCTACATCTGGTATGGAGGATTTCGATCTGTCATCAGAACCGATATACTGCAGTTTATTTTCATGTTTACCGGATTTGTGTTCCTGCTGGTTTTTTCCTGGAATTATTTTGGTTCCCCAAAAACATTACTCACTGAATTACCGGAACGCTATTTTGACCCCACCGGAGGAAATTCCATCCAATACATCCTGGTCTGGTTTTTTATTGCATTATGGACATTTATTGACCCTGGCTTTTACCAACGAACAGCCGCTGCGAAATCACCGGAAACGGCACGGAAAGGGATTTTGATTTCCATCGGATTCTGGTTTGTTTTTGACCTCCTGACCATTTCCACCGGATTATATGCTGTGGCAATTCTCCCAAATCAAACTGCTGCCATGGCGTACCCGGAATTAGCGTCACATATTCTTCCGCCGTTTGTTTACGGTATTTTTCTAGCAGGTTTGTTTTCAACAATTATGTCAACGATTGATTCCAACGGGCTGATCAGCGCCATCACTTTTGGGCGGGATATTTTAGGGAGAATTCAGAACAAGGAGGATGCTGGTGATGATACCACAGCTAATATTCGTAAAGGCCTGGTTGTCATGGCAATTATTGCTGTTCTCTTATCGCTGAGTATTCCTTCCATCGTGCGCTTGTGGTATGTCATTGGCTCTGTCATTGTTCCGGGGCTTCTCTTTCCGTTTCTGCTTACATTCTCAAAAAGAAAAATATCATCCAGAAAAATAATCCAGGTTATGGGAATTCCTGTAATTATAAATTCATTATGGTTAATTTGGGGAAAC
>CAJXJG010000218.1 GCA_913054425.1 uncultured Fidelibacterota bacterium | reverse complement strand
CGACTATATTATTCATGGCTCTCCTTATTCAATAATTCAGAGTGAATTCAGAATTTCATTCTTAATTTAGAAGTATTGTCTTTCGGTCTTCTTTTTTAGAGTTATAATTGAATCTGGTGTTTGACGAGTTGAAAAAATTAACGGTTCAATCTCGAATTTATACAGATGCCAATGCTAGCTAGTGATGATTTGCATCGTTACTGATAAACTTGAGCCATCTCATACTGCGCGCGTCAAGGAAAAGGTGCATGTAGTGACCTGCTACGCATGCTACAACAAACAGCCAGTAGCGTTCTAAAAGTTCCAACACGTTTTCCCATTCGAAACCGCCGTAAGTTCTTTGTTGAGCATGAAAATATTCCTGAACAGTTGCCAGAAAAACTGCAATAGCCCAGGGAGTGATCTTCCAATGAGTCCAGCCACGATGCTGATGAAGCACTGGCAAAATGGCGCAGAATGCCACAATGACAAAAAGATCATACCTGCCTGAAAAATGCATTATCCCCATGAGTACAAACACTATCCTGAAAAACCAGCGTTGAGATACCGATTGAATGTCAAGATCCGGGAAAAGGGCCATAAAGAGTGTCGTCATGAACAAACCAAGCAGGGTCTTAGTGTTTTGAGTTGGCGACAGAGGTGATTTAGTAATTTCATTTAAAGTTTCCCAACCAAGTTCAACATCACCGGTTGTTGACGCTAAAAAACAAACGGCACCCCCTGTGAGAATTCCTCCAACAACATGTCCTGAATGGTTCATAGTTCCTCTATGTTTAGAATGCAGAAAAAAATAGCCGCTGCAAATTTCGAGTAAAATTAAATATATCAGCTAACGCAAGATGTAACCTCCTCAAGAGCCCCACTTGGTAAGGTAAGGAGGCCAGCTCCTCTCCTTTTCAAGTGAAGGTTGGGAGGGGTATTAGCGTGTAACAATTTATATCCGAGTACTTAACACCTCAGCCATAGATATTTTCATGGCCTTACTTCTGGCCTCTTCAGCCTGAATAATTGCTTGCAGTTCCTCACCGGAAGAATTTATTTCAACTAAATCCAACCCCAAAACCCGATGTAAATCTGCGAGATCCAACTCTTTCAAATCACGCGCTAAAATCCACTTCCCCTCTTCGGTAACTGCAACATACTCTGCTTTAGATAAGACTTTGATTGCTTCAGAAAATGCGCTTCTGCCGATTTCTTGATTTAATTCTGTCTCATGGACAGCACCGCCTTTGTGCTGTTGTTCCCTCAAAATACGCAAAACATGCAATGACGCCGACATCAGCCGAGCAGGTGTGACAAATGAATCCATCCGAAAAAAACCACTTTCCTTGTCCTCAAGGGCTGCTGTCAGAATTGCTCCCAACAGTACCACCGCCCAAGTCAGAAACATCCAGATCATGAAAATTGGAATCGTAGCAAGGACACCATAAATTGTTTCATAAGACGGAAAATTAGAAATAAATAGTCCAAATAGTTTTTTCAGTGTGGCAAATAGTACTACTGCCACAAAGGCTCCAATCAGTCCATTTATCCAGGAAACACTCCTGTTGGGAACAAAAATATACATAAATGTCAATGCGGCCATCATGATAATATTTGGCAGAATCCAGCTACCGATTGAAGCCCCAAAACCAGTAATTGGGACTGCATCAAACCAGACAGTTAGCGCAAAAAAATAAGTCGAAAGTGACAGGCTAGCTCCAATCATTAAAGGTCCCATGGTCAACAAGGCCCAAAACATCAATAAACGGGATGCAACGGATCGTATTGCTTGAACATGAAAGATGCGATTCAAGGCACTTTCAATGGTTGCCAGCAACATAATTGCGGTGAGACCTAATCCAACAATTCCCACAGCAGTCATTCCTCCCGTTTTTTCAGTGAAGGAATTTAAATAATTTCCAACAACTTCTCCTGCAGATGGAACAAAATTATCAAAAACATAGTTCTGCAGCTGCTGTTGAACTCCTTCAAATGTCGGGAAAGCCGCAAAGATCGCAAAACTGATAGCCAGCAATGGCACCAGCGAAAGTGCTGTTGTATAACTCAAAGATGCGGCAATACGCAGACACTCATCTTCGCGAAAGCGGCTTAATACAGTTTTAGCAATTTCGACGATTTCTATTTTGTTGAAAAAATCGTCTGACGTTCCTTTCATTTTTCCATTGACTGAATTTTTCGAAAAGTAAGTGTTGCTTTTGCTCTCATGCATCCAAGGCAACAGGCAACGGTCAAAAATAATCGTGTGAAAATATTTCCCTTAGAAGCTTGAATATTAAAATGTAAGCGACGATTGGCGCAATTATACAGGTGAAAAATGTGATGATGAAAATCATTAAAATGCCACTGATAATGACTTCTGCAAGGTTTTTGATTTGGGCAATGAAACCCTCATTGTTATTTTTTACTTCCTCCTGCTCAACAACTTCATCGCTCTCAGAGTCATTTGAAGAAAACAAATTTACGGTTTTCTCTTTCAATGAAGCCGCCCCCTTTTTTAATTAACCCCAGCCCCCTTTGACAACTGTTTCTTCGATTTGGTCGTAACTTGTTTTGAGATCGTGATACACGGGTTCTTTAAGTTTGTTGTAAATATATGCTTCAGTAGAGATGACTGCGGGCATAACAATAAATATTATCATGCTTCCATACATGATGGTTTCGTAAAAAGTCCAAATCAGAAAATCCACACCTAATAATATCAATATGTTAAATGGGTAAAATTGCGAAAAATGGACTATTTACGGGATTATCATACATGATTTTTTTCCCCCAAACCGCTAAATTAGGAATTGCCAACAAAAGGAGTCCAAATCCTAAAAGATAGCGGAGGAAAAATCCTTTCTGAACGATCACGAGAAATGCTGATTGCAAACCAAGTGCAAGTACTCCGTTGGCAAGGTAATCTGCAAGGTGTTGCATGATTTCACCGATAGCCTGAAGTCCGGGTGCAAATGTGCCTACTATTTCAACTGCTTTCACAAGTGCTAGAATCATTAAACTGTTAAGCAGTGACTCATTGCTGAAATTTGCGGCCATTTCGTAAATTGGATAGACCAAAGTTCCGTAGAGAAGATCATAGCCTCCAGCAAAGGCAACGAATACAAGCGTCAAATATGCTGGTAATCGCGGAATGCGATAATCTGTGAAACGTTCTATGGCAAGTATTGGGAAAAATATCATCCAATTCAATATGATAGATAATTTTTCCATCACGGGACCAATTATTGACTCTTCAATTGTCTATTCAATTTTCACGGCTTTTTCCGTGAACTGATCACTTTCAATAGTCATTGTGTTCCTTTAGTTGAATTCACTAATGTCCGGTTAAAGTAGTTATCAACAGTCGTATCATACTGTATTATCAAATAAAATCACACTAAATCAGGTTTTACCGACTTCAGCTAATTAATTTTCTAATAAATTGTGTTAAGCTCCTTAATTTT
>CAJXJG010000217.1 GCA_913054425.1 uncultured Fidelibacterota bacterium | reverse complement strand
ATTAAGTCATCCAGTTTTAGTATTTTGTTTTTCCCTTTCCGAGATGCGGCTTCCGTAGCAGCATTCTTGACGATGATGGTAATTTGACCACCGGTGAATTGATATTGTTTCGCAAGGAAATGAAAGTCCATTTCATCCGCACCTGGTATAGTCTTGGGTAAATGAAGTTCCCACAATGCTTTTCGTTCCATCTCGCCAGGTATGGGGAAATCCAGTTTTAAGTGAAATCGCCGGCTAAATGCAATATCCAGATTCTCTTTCATATTGGTGGTTGCGATGAGAACACCGCGAAGTTTTTCAAATGCTTCCAAAAACAGATTTTGCATGGAATTAAACATGACGTCCACCGACGAACCTGTTTTATCGAGTCGTTTAGACAAAAACTGATCCGCTTCATTGAGCAGCAAAACAGGTGGATTTTCTGTTCGCCGCACAATACGCTCAAACACCGTAAAGATTCGGCGGACATTCTTTTCACTCTGCCCCACCCACATGGATTGAACCTTACTCACATCTGTAACGAGTAGGTTTTTTCCCAAAGCTTTGGCGATGGCGCCGGCGGCAAAGGTTTTTCCCGTTCCCGGCGGCCCTGCAAAAAGCATAAGCATGCCCGGCTCCATCTGCCTTTTCGCTCTGCCAATCACTTCCATACTTGTATCGTATAAACCCCAATCCGTCAAAACGGAATCAACATTCTGTTCATATTGCCCCAATCCATAGCGAATGGTCTTTTTCATTTCTTTCGGCAGGATAAGTTCGTCAAAGGTTTGTTTTGGCGCAAGGATGGTAAACAGATTATCGCCTTTCAATATTTGATTTAGACGATCTTCATCCGTAGCAGGGGATTTCAAAATGATGTGTCTCACAATATCCGGCGCAATGCGCAAGTCTGTCCCTTTACTTCTGAAAAATGCCGATTCGGTCGTTTCGATAAGGCCT
Source organism: uncultured Fidelibacterota bacterium (assembly GCA_913054425.1). Taxonomy (GTDB): domain Bacteria; phylum Fidelibacterota; class Marinisomatia; order Marinisomatales; family UBA8229; genus UBA8229. The sequence goes on along the minus strand of CAJXJG010000217.1, from coordinate 2,556 downwards.
GATTTCACCAATTTGGAATCATCCGAAATATATTCTCTATTTTGATATTTCTCATGCTGGTTCCTGCTGATGAGTTGCAAAACATCATCGCTATCCGTATGATTGTCGTCCATATCTTCTTTTACCAAATAAACCAAAATGGTGGCTTCCGTTCCATCCAGGCTGTATTCTTCAATCACATCTTGCAAAGGAAAAACTTCATCTGTTAATTCAGTCCGAGAAAAAATCCGATTCCGCCATTCCATTACTTTGAGTAAATCGTTGGCATCACTTTCGTTTAAATCACTGTCCATTCGGTTATTTTGATAATCGTTATACCGACAATCATCCAAATTCTCCACATACTGAAACCAGTCAGATAAAAATTCCTTGTTATTTTTATACGGTTTATTGAAATCTTCGAGGATGTTTTCTTCTTCATCCAATAACAATTTCACAAAACTGCGATGAAATGATAAGTCGTATTCCAGCAATGTAGATTTTAGCACGCTAACCATTTTCTTATTTTCGAATGACGACATAAATGATGATGTTTCTGCTGTACCTCGAATACGTTTCTTCTGTGAATAAAAAATATTGCGCTCCACCAATGAAACCAGTTCATCTAAATGGTCCACACTGTCGGAACGATTGCCGTAAATGCGTGCGAGTAAGTCCAATGGATCCACTTGCCGCAATCCGTCTTTGATTGTTTCAAACCAAGCGCACGATATGAGTAGGGAATCGGTATGATTAAACTTAAATGGCTTTAAAATGGAAAGAGATGATACTTTCTTTGACAGCCGTATGATAGAAGGCTTTTGAATATCAACTTTGGGTATTTCCTGTCCATCTTCAGGATCGTAAAAATACTGCCCAAGTTTAAGAAAAAGTGTGTGTGGTTTGATTGTATTTGACATATCTAACTCCATTTTCTACCCCCAATTTATAGGGGGAACAAGTCAGATGGTGTCGTTTTAAAATTAATTAGTTATATTTTTCTAACGCTTCTCGGTGTGAAGACTTTATTATATCAATTAATTCATCAGGAGATTGTACCGTAACATGTTTGTGCCATCCCAGTATCCATGAAACCAATTCAGGTGAAAGACCAACTTTCATCAATAAAATCATGGCACCATTCTTTTCCTTAACTATCTCTTGAGAATGGTGCCAAGTTCTGCCTTCTATATGGTGACTAATTTCCTTTGAAAACTTCAGTTTTACTTCTACCTGATCCGCTGAAAACAGGCCAAATTTATTTTTCCAGAACAATTCCGGTTCAAAGTTGTGATCTTTTGGATATTTCTCATCTTTTAAAGCCAATTTCTTAATCCTCTGGATGGCCAACAATCTGAACTTTTCATATTTTCTTAAATAGGCGATGACGTAAAGGCCGCCGTTGTAATAAACAAGCTTTTCCGGTTCGATGGGATATTTCTTCTGTTCACCTTTATAAGGGTTGTAGTAAGTGACTTCACACATATTATTGTGTAGTATGGCTGAAATCAAATTATTGATGGTATCACCATGAGGTGCATAATCAAAAGTTCCGGCCGTATAATTTTCAAAAAGTTTATCCGCTTTGTCATAATCTGTTTCAAGAAAAACCTCTTCAGGAACAATTTGGTCTATTTTCTTAATGAGAGACTGTATTTCTTCTCCAAATGGAGTTTTTTGAAAAACTTTCAAATTGGCTTTTAAAATATGGGCTGCCAGGTATTCATTTGTTTCTAATGGCAATGGAATAAAGGATCGGAACTGACTCATCAATGACCATGCGTTCTCATTGGCCATTGTCTTTTCAGAAACCAGCGGAATCCCTGCTTCAGAGAGCGCCAACAGATCCCGTTGTAATGTTCGAAGTGAAACTCCTCCTTGAAACCTCCGCAGAAGCTCTGTCGTGGTTACTTTTCTCCCACTGCTTAAGATTTGTAAAATCCGAAGGAGGCGTTGTATTTGAGAAAACTCGCCCATAGTAATGGAGAAGTTATAAATTAAAAGAGACAGATGGTGTCGTTTTTATATTATCTCGACGGAAAATAGGGTTCGCTGAGTGTAACGTCGGTCCCGCTTTTCCAGAAAGCCCTCGAAAGAGGGCTTTTTTTGTACATTAAAAAATGCTAAAAAGCACACTTACCAAAATCCTTTTTAAAGCGACTTTGAAAAGATCTTTAAAAAGGTTTTTTATAAGTCACTCCAAAACAATCTTAATGGAACCTTCGTTAAACTCTACGCTATCGTAGTAACTCCAATAAAGCGTCATAGTGTCCCCTTCCATAATCTGAACGGGTGCAATCATATTGTTTATTTCGCCGTCGGCATTGCTGTAGCTGACTTTATTGGACAAAAGCACTTCCATACCATCAAATCCTGTGATATAAGTTGTATCATAGCTTACATATACTAAATCGTCCGTAAGTCCTTCGTGAACGATATAACCAAGTGTATCGCCTAATACCCAGTATAAGTCAGATACCCATGATACTTTAATCAATTCTGCAGGCCTTAGATAACCTATCGTTATCAGTAGTAAGAATTTCTGCTTTGCTATTCCAAGTCATCCCCATTTTATTT
>CAJXJG010000216.1 GCA_913054425.1 uncultured Fidelibacterota bacterium | reverse complement strand
TTCTAATTAAGGTACTGAATATTTGTTTGGGACGGGTTTTTACTCCTGTAAAGGGGACAGAGATCAGGTTCCACCCCTTCTCCATCGGAATGTCATATGAAACAGACAAACTATCCTTTGAAAATGAAAGACTCGGCCAGGCCTTTTTATCTGGTATATAAGGCAATTCCCATCTGTATCCTGCCTTACTGATCAATAACTTCTCACTAGTATAGAATGATACGCTATCTTCAGAGTTCATAGTTCCAAGTGCAATAGAATACTCACCATTATTTTCAATGAACGGAGTTATATCTAATTTTATTAATTCACCTTCTTTAATTGTAGAAAGTGTATCAATTGGTGTTAATAGGCTTTTATCTACCAACCCAATATTGTTTGAATTAAAAGATTGATTCCAGCCTTCTAAACCATATTTATATATTACAATTCCTCCATTCAAAATATATTTTTTGTGAGGCATGAGGTTCAGTCCAATTTTATAACTACTATTGATTGAAGCTGGTACATCAAAACGCATGAAAGATAATCGATTATTGGAGACCACCATTAAACTGTCAGGGTCTTTTGTTTTAATTCCAATGATTGTTGTATCTACAGAGACATCGTTTAATGGATACGTTCGATCTTTAACGGTGAATTCCCATGTAGGGCTCGAAACACCATCAACTATAACGCTCCAATGATAGGTTCCCCCAGGTTCAAAGGTTTCAAACAAAACATTATTTGGATATTGAAATATTGCTGTACGATTAACGCCTGGACCCGTTACCATGACAGTAGCGCTTAGATTCGAATAATCTTTTTTATATGGGTAGTTCCAAGCGAGACCATACTCTAATGAAATATCGGTTGCGCCATCACTGGGTATGGGTACACTGGGATGGGGATAGCGATAACCCGGGATCCAGTACACGGAGTCACCGTACTCATAGGGACCAATATCTGGTGCTTGACCCACATATTTTCGATTTTGGCCTGGGTATAATGGAGCATGATTAAATGCTTTATCCTGACCATCGTTGATACCAGGGATGACAACTCCGCCATCAATAAGGGCTGATCCTTTTTTAGGCCTAAAGTCATAATTTTGTATCTTGTTTTCTACTGGACCAACGTTATAGGTATCCAACAAGTTTTGATCAGAAAATGCTTTAATTTGAGTCCAAGGATTCTCTAGCTCAACATCAAGATTGTAATAGGGCTTGTCTCTACCATTAAATCTTGTAATATTTCTCAAATAAAAAATCCCTGAGGAGTCTAATGCAAAAGGGTCTTTATTTGCTCCTTTTTCAGGTAGGCAATCCAAAGCCATACATTCAAAATTGAATTGAACCGCAGAATTTTTTATTTTGGAATTTGCATTGCCTACTGCTCCTGAGGTTTTTTTATCAATTCCCATATATTTGTAATCAGGCAGACTTATATCGGTTCTTAAATTATCATTTGCCAACAAGTGGTAGGTATCGTGCCAATCTCCCTTTAGGCGAAACCCACGACTATTTCCAATACTGACAACATGATGCATATCTGCATGGTGCCCGCTTTTATTACTGTCCCAGCGCAATCCATTCCAACGCGGAGCATTGATTATCCAAGAATACCTGGTCGTAGATGAATCGGTTGCAGCACCATTTCTTTGTATCCCGCTACCATCACCAGAATCAAATATGTTTTCAATGCGTATGTATTCTGCTAAAGATCTAAAGCCCGGGAAAATACCTGCACTGTTACTATTCATTACGGTGATATAGCGCCAAATATCTGAACCATATTCATTTATTTTTCCATCTGAACCTAGTCTATAGTTTCTGGTATCAGTAACGTAATCATGGCTACCTGAAAACCATGAATGATTTGTGAAAAGGATATTTTCCATAATGGTATACATATGCCTAGAATGAACTAGTGGCCCGGCATTATTACTATTTTCAAACACTAGGTTTCTCCACCAGCTAATTCTTCCAAGAATAGAACCATTCCTCATTTGAGATGCGTACATATCTGTACTGAAAGAAAACTTGGAATCTTCAACCGTCAAATAATCACAATCGTAGGCGTGGAGTGGTCCAGAATAAAAATGGAGATTTCTAACCTCCATGTGATCAGAGTCCCTTATATAAAACAATCCATCTTTTGTTCTTATTCTGACGTTATTCTTATCAGGAATAAAACCATCGCTTGGATATAAATAAAGGGTACCCGTACCTGGGTCGAATGACCATTCTTCAAGGGTATCTAAAAATGCAAGTTCACCGCCACGATAACCTAAATCGTAACTTACTTCAGTCCCAAAAGTTTTGGGTACAGGTGAATGTATGACATTCTTATACTTGCTTATTCCATATTTATAGATGGAGGCTGGAGAGTTGTCATCAATACCTTTTGGATCGCCATTGATAGATTCAGTAGGATTTTTAAAATTTACTGGCATGGACATCATCATGTAACGATCGTCTACAAATACACTATAAACCGAATCTGTCCTAATTCCATAGCGATTTGATAATAAATCAAAATCGATAACGGTTTTATAGATACTGTGTCCATTGTGAGTGTACGGTACCCAATCTGTATTCAATGGAATAGTGCCATCAATTATTACATCATGACCTGGATAACCTTCAATTGTCAAATTATTTTTTTGATAAATATTTACGTATTCAGAATATCGACCTTGTTTAATTAGAATACGATCCCCAGGTTTTGCATCATCAAGGGCACTATTGATCGTAGGATAGGGGCAACTTTCTGTGCCGTCTGTCTGGCTACAATCATTTGATGAGAAGCTTTGCATTACATTGACATTTTTTATAATACCGTGGTTCTGATTAGGGCTTAGATCGATCAATTGATAATCACCATTGATATCCATGGGGTAATAAGCGACCAAGTTCGTTTCAGCGCCAGACAAACGAGTGTTCATGTTATTTTTTATTTCGGATTCAGTCCTGGCTACATCCCACATTCTTACTTCATCTATCTTCCCTTGAAAAAGTAAGCCCATATATTTTATAGGCGTATTTAATGGTGTTTTTCCCGCCGCTCCAGTATATGTGTGGACTTGACTTCCATTCAGAAATAAAATATAATTGGTACCATCGAATGTTACTGCTATGTGGTACCAGCCCGGTGTTGCAATAACATCCTTAGCCATGTAACTGTAAAATTTTGAACCATCTCCAAATCCATACCATATACCTGTACCGTATCCAATCAATCTCACTGATGGAGAAGTGTCACTTGCTTTTATGCCTGTCGGCGCGTAACCTATAATATTTTGAGTAGTATTTCCCTTTTGGTCCGAATATATCCATGCTTCTTGTGTAAACGTTGAACCTAAGATGATTGCTTTAGATGAAATATCAATAGTATCAGGAGTTGCGATACCATTGGTAAAAGTATTATTCCAATCAAACGAATCAAATCGTAGAAAGTTATCGGTTAGATACTGTGGGCTCGAACTCTTATCCACAATTAGGTCATCTGCAAACAAAATCGATACAGAAAGAAGTAATA
>CAJXJG010000215.1 GCA_913054425.1 uncultured Fidelibacterota bacterium | reverse complement strand
CAATGTATCACCTGTAGGTTCATAAATATCCATATCCAAATCAATATCATAAGTATTCCACTCAAACAAAAAGATAAAGGGAAGATCGGGTGCATTACCGTATACCACATCTTCCGTTATAGTTACTTCGTCAAAAATTTCATCCAAGTAACGTGTTTGTGATATTAAATATGAAAAAATAAATAAAATTGAAGGGAGTACTCGAAGAATCATTTTTATAGTTTTGTTCGTTTTATTGCAACAATCCCTTTTTTATCTATAACGGTTTTTTAATTCTAACAATTGGTACTGAAAAAATGGTGATTGACGTAAATAATATAAGTAGATATATTTTTTCATTGGCAGCCCAAATCTACCAATCATATAAGAAACAAAAAACCCCACGAATGTGGGGCTAGAAGCTGGTTGACATATTTTACCAAGGAATTAGCTCACCATGTCTTAGAAATTGACCATTTGGGAAATCATCTCTTAAAGCAAAGGCTACAATTTGAGTTGTACTCTCTTCAATCGTAAGAGTTGCATTCTCTCCTCCCATATCGGTTTGTACCCAACCTGGACAAATTGTATTTACCTTTATTCCCATCCCTGATAACTCATTGGAAAGTATTAAAACGAAAAACTCTTCCAATGAGTAGTTTATAAAAAGGGCCTTTAATATAGGCTCCTTAACTTAGTAACTTTCAGTAAAATCATCTAAGGTTTCTTCTTTATCACTAATGGCCTTGAATCGAATTTGATCGGCCGATAAGCTCACCAACCAGAAATGAGCATCCGAAGTAAATTTTTCTAAATACCACCTTGGCCCAACTTCTCTTCCGCCCTTCCCCCAGGCTCCATCTCCAACATACAAAGTCCAATCATCTTCGTTCGTGGCCAAAGATCCGCCCCAAATCTTTTTAGATCTTTTAAATGTATGGTCATGGTTTTCCATGGCAAATTTCACTTTATACTCATTGAAAAGAGGCTCCCAATACTTACGTCCCATCTCAGCTTCTCTTAAATGAAAGTCTCTATGACTTGGATATAGTGGAACATGATAAACGGCCACCTTCAGCCTTTCATCTTTTAGTTCCTGAAGCTGTTCTTCCATCCACTCAAGCTGATCACCCTTATATGAGTTAATGTGACCAGTATCTAAAAATATTAAATTCAGGTTTTTTCCAAATTTTTTATAGAAATAAGTCGAATCTCCATACCCAAAAATATAATAATAATAAGGAGATTTTGCGTGAATGGGGCCAGGCCACTTATTCGTTTCGTGGTTGCCTATGGCCGCCATTACAGGGATGGAAAAGCCATCTGGAGTTACCATTTTTTCTTTCCACCCTTTTAGCCATCTATTCCATCTCTCCCATGAATCAAACTTTCCATTGGCATAGGCGATATCACCACCAACTATCGCAATATCAGGAGAAAGCTTACCCGCCTGGGCCATCATTTCAATAGTTTTATCGGAGTCGCCCATATCCCCACCAGACACAAAGGTGATATTCTCTGCATCTTTTGCAATAGTTTTAAATTTCATCTCTTTTGAATATTCCCCAGTTTCGTCTTCCACTATAAAGTAGTAAGGAACACCTGGCGTAAGATTTGACAGCTCTACGTATTGAATAACATTGCCAGTTAAGCCTTTAAATTTTTTAGAAGTTGCTTCCCTAGAATAGGAGTAACTCGAAGGAGTTCCGTCTCCTGGTTTTGTATCATAGTAGATCTTTCCAATTTCGGTTTTGTCATTAATTCTAAAATTTATAGATATTTCTGTTGAAGTATCTTGGCCCGGCTTCCAGGTGAGTATAACAAACCTGAGATCTGCATCATCCACGTTTCCCTGATAGGAATAAATTCCAAAAACAATGAGAAGTGAAATAAATATCTTCGACATAAAAACTCCTTATCCAAATCTACCCATCATCCCACAAACAAAAAACTCTACGAATGTGGGGCTTGATGATTAATCTCTACAATCGTAGTAATCACTATCCCCATTTACTATGTCAGTAAGAATTAGCAAATCAATTATATCAATGGTACCATTATAATCTATGTCAAAAACATTAGAATCATATTCTAACAATAGATAGGACATAAATTGCATAATATCACCTGTACTACATATATCTGTATTACAATGAATAACACATTCCCAACCTATTCCCTTAATGATAAACCATGGTTCCGGTGGTAATGCATCTGGACTACCAGTATCTATAGTAAATACCGGGTAAAACATCTGTGCATTGCTCTCGACATAAATAGTATCGGCAAAGTCACCGAACTCCTCAGGAGTAAAAGTGATTTCAATATCAATACTTTCAAAGAGATTCATTTCACCGTCATCCGATACCAGCGAAAATGGCATATCAGCAGGTGACACGCCATCGACCTCCAATTCTTCAATGCCATAAGATGTAAGAACTATTGTGGTATCAAGTGAATCACCAATTGAAACTGTGCCAAAATCAACAATGGGTTGATTTGGACCGTCAGCCGTCCACTCTGGCGTCCAACCATAAATGCTCAAAGTGTAACCTGTCCCATTTAGTACTACTGGAATTGACAGGGATACCGATACACTATCATTGTCCGGGTCATTATTTTCTAACACCAGCGTATTTTCTCTGATTCCGAACCAGTAATCAAAATTGGCATATCTCCATGGGATGAAGCGAACCTGAATCGTATCATTTGATAATGGAGGAATATTTATTGGCAAAGTATCAATAACATTCCATCGATTATCTACTATTGGAAATAATTCATCTGTGAAGTGATAATCATCAATAATGAGTGGAGCTGTTCCACTGTTTTGAATTACTATATCAAAATATGCTGAATCGCATGGACCTACATATTCATAGGGATAATTCATAATCAGACAATCACCAAGTTCTGGTGGTTCGTATGTTTGCGGATTAACCAATAAGTACTCCTGTTCTGTATTAACACCTAAAATATTAATACTGGGTGCAAGTATAGAATCAGGCATGAGAATAGCAATAATAGATGTATCCTGTTCGAGAGAATCTAGGATAAAGGTGTCAGTTGTGTTATCTGTACCCTCCCAATGATCCATTGCAAATCCAATTGATGGAGTTACAGAAATTGTTATAGGTACATTACTGAAGTATGTCCCAGACCAAGGAAAAGTGCTAATCGGGATAGAATTAATCTGGATAGTACCAGAATTAACGGGTTGGATATCTAATGTCACTTGATATATGCTATCAAGATCAAACTTATTTGTTATATGATTATTTATATGCTGTTGTCGATCCAATACGAAATTGCGAATATTATCTACGGAATAATACCAATCAGCCATATCACCATTCCAACGGTCAGCCTGATAATGAATGTCAAGCGACAAAATGTTAGCAAGAGAGTCTATTACTCCTAAGATTGCAGGATATGAGAGTTTCGTATTTAAGAGATCAGCAAAACGATTAATAAAATTAATACGACCTTTGTCGTTCCTAAGGATAGCCCTGATGATACGATTATTAGCGCCTCCCCATACTCT
>CAJXJG010000214.1 GCA_913054425.1 uncultured Fidelibacterota bacterium | reverse complement strand
GACTTAATTTTCCAAAGCCTGTATTGACCCCATAAATTTTATCACCCCGTTCCATGATACCAGCAAATTGTTGATGTGATGCTTTGATCTTCTCTTTAATGTCGTGATCAATACGTACTGTTACCGGTCCTTTAAGAAAAGGTAAAAAGTCCTGATATGTATATGTTTTAGAAGAAATCGTTATAACTAACATAAGCAAATTTAGGCTAAGAAATTGTCAAGAGGAAATGAAGATTTTTGTATGAATTGATATAAATGAAATTAAATATTTACTTATGGAACATTTAAAATATGAAACAAACTTTTAACTATCTAAAAGTTCAATTCATTTATATTATCCACCACCTCATGATGAACTGGGATGGAATCACTGAAATGTTTTCCGTAGCCTTTTGTAACAACGCGATCATCAAGTACAATGAATGTTCCCTGGTCAAGCGTGGATCGTATTAAACGACCAAAGCCCTGGCGAAACCTGATGACACACTCAGGAACGGTATAATCAAAAAAGGAACTCCCTCCGGACATGTCAACGGATTTAGAGTAAGCCCACACCACCGGTTCCGTAGGAACACTAAAAGGGAGTTTGGTTATAATAAGTATTTCCAGCAGTTCTCCCGGCAAATCAATTCCTTCCCAGAAGGCATTTGTACCCAACAAAATTCCATTTGGATTACTGTGCATGCCCTGCAGGATTGAGTATCGGGAAGCGCCATATCTCTGGGCAAATATAGGTAAATCCCGTCCCTCAGGTTTTAAGCGTAATTCATGATAAGTTTGATTTAACATTTTATGTGAAGTAAATAAAGCCATGATTCTATTATTATGGCTATGATGGAAATTGTAAATTATAGAAGCAATTGATTTTGGATCATTACTGATATCTTTTTTTCCGCCGTACTGAAAATATTTAACCTGGTCTTCGTAATAAAAAGGGCTCGAAAATACATCAGTTTTCACTATTGTCTTTTCTAGATTTTTTAATCCTACACGTTCAAGGAAATAGTCAAAAGATTCATCAATCTGAAGGGTCGCTGAAGTCAAAATACAATGATCCAGTTTTTCAAAGAATTGTGAGGATAACATCTGTGAAACATCAACGGGAGCACTATGTAATGACAGGCTAAGTATTTTACCCTCACCTCCTGTTTTTTTGAATCTTCCTTCTTGCCAATACACCCAGTCCGGATCCTGGTTTGCCGTCAACATTACCAAAATTGCTGACTTTTCTTTCAGTAGATCTTTTCGCTGCTCCAAAGTATGATGGAGATCAGAATATTTCTTTTTATCAGGATCTATTGAAAGCAGTTTTCTTTCAATTCGATCCAATGTCTGAAGAAGATTATTCAGAATAGAACTCAACCAATTCAACTCACCTTGAACACTTCCGAATTCTTCAATGAGGTTTTCAATTATAACCTTTTTTGTATATGTATCTTTCACCGAATATCGTTTCGTGTAATGGAGGTTGAGAATATCAAAAAAACTCCTCACTGCTTCGATTCCTTCATTCACTTGATTTTGCAGGTTTTTGTAATACGATTCAAACTCCGGATAAATTCTGGACAAATCTTTTAAAGTCTTATACCACCAAACGCTACCAGCGTTTGATGGGTCAATACTCCGCAAAACCGACATGACTCCAAATTGATCCATATGTAATGATAACTGACTGTAAGCAGTACTTATTAAATTATGAGCCTCATCGATTATCACAGCATTATAAGGAGGAAGAAATCCTGAGGATGTAATTTCGGATAATAAAAGAGCATGATTTACAATGATAATTTGGGCATCAAAAACTGAACGGCGAACTTTTCCGAAAAAACAACCTTTATGTTTCGAACAAATATTGGTTGTGCAGAAACCCGGTTCACATTGAATCAAGGATGCGATTCTACCAGGATGGCTACTCCAAAAACCATTACATTCCGACAAATCTCCAGTGTCCGTAAATTCAAGCCAGACTAAAATCGGCAAGAGGGATACTATATCATTGGGGGATAATTGTTTTTCACTATCAGCAATTTCCCAGTTCAATCTTGTCTTGCAGATATAATTATTCCGTCCTTTTAATTTAACAGCATTGATTGATACATCAAGGGCCTGCGCTAAAAGAGGTAAATCTTTGTAAAATAATTGATCCTGTAGGTGTTTTGTGTGACAGGAAATAACGGTCGGTCCTTCATCCCCGGCAATAACGGTACGCTTTAACGCTGGAAATAAATATGCCAACGATTTTCCCAGCCCGGTTCCAGCTTCAACAATACCAATTTCCGGGTTATCCAAAATAATATTTTCCACAAATTCACCATAACCAACTTGATTTTTACGATATTCAAACTGATCCATCTTTTCCTGAAGTAATCCCCCTGTGCAGAAAACATCCTGAACAGATATATTTTCGATATTTTTATCCCCATCATAACGAAAAATATTTAAGTATTTATTATGTTGAATGGTTGATTTTGTTATTCCCGTATTCAAATCTCCTCTATGAACCAATTCGTTTGCTAAATCAATAAATAGTGATTTATTCGGTACACTTACGGATTTTACCAACGAAACTAATTTGGAAATCACAGGTAACGGATAGCTCGCAGCTTCTTTTACCAAATGAATAAATATTTCACCGCAAACCTCAGCATCCTTTTCTGCCCTATGGGAACCGACGGATGACAAACCGAAATATTCACCGACTGATCCAAGATTAAATGCTGGATTATCAAACAAAAATATTCGTGCTAACTGGAGTGTATCATACAGGCTGCGATCCACTTCCGGTTTTTCAAAGCGATCACCAAGTACATTTAAAAAGCTTTTATCAAAAGAAATATTGTGAGCCACAAGCGGATGTTCTCCGATAAAAGTGAAAAATTTATCAAGGATGTCCTTTTCTTTTGGCGCGGCAGCCACCATGTTATTTGTGATCCCTGTTAAATCCGTGATAATGTTTGATATGTGCCTCCCAGGATTCACAAGCGTTACAAAACGATCAGTCACTTTTCCATCATTATACCGGATTGCCGCAATTTCAATAATTCGATCTGAATGCGGACTCAAACCGGTTGTCTCAAAATCCAGGGCAATAAAAGAGGATAAATTTAATTTTTTTAATAATTGTTTTTTAGTCATTTAAATTAAAATCATCCCCAAAATTATTAAAATTTCCCATACAATTGAAGGCTCACTAATAAAACCAAACATCAAAGAAAATAATAAACCCCCAATCCACAATCCACTTAGAAATGAAAAATAGTGAATTGCTAATCAAAGACCGGTAAACAGGCGCATTACATCAATTAAAAGTGCTGGTTTTTTTGAGACTGCGATAGAAAATAGTTTCATAAGTGACCGATCCTCCTCCTTGACAGCAGCGATTCCATCGGCAATACGATTTAAATCATCATCATCAAACCTGAAGATTGCCTCTTTTATTCGATAATATTTTTCATGTTTTTTGCCCCTGAGTTTTCTCCATTTCTTTTCATAAGAATGAAGATTAGCCTTGGTGAGTTCTTTCTTTTTTTGCAAAAGTTC
>CAJXJG010000213.1 GCA_913054425.1 uncultured Fidelibacterota bacterium | reverse complement strand
GACCAAAACGCAGCGCGATGCCCTTGCCAATGCCGGAGGAGGCGCCGGTGACCAGGACTGTTTTCGCGTCGGTCATGCCGGCGCAGCCACTCCGGGATTAAAGGCGTGTGGACCAGGCGCGAATTACAGCACATTACCTGACTGAAATATTTCAGCATATTGTGAAATATTTACGACCACGGTAGAGGTGATTTTTATTGTTAAAATGACATGTATTATTCCTGCACTAAACATTGCGTTAGTTTTAAACCTAACATAATTTTATATAGGGGTAGCAGATGGAAGGATGTGCACGTATTCAATATCGAGCAAGACCAGCCGCATGTGAAATCTACAATCTATGTCAAACTGAGAAGGAATAAGGACAAAGGCGCACTTATTTACATCAGGAAGCACCTGAGACATCAAAGCCATCTTTGCAACGTCAAAATCGAAACAGATTACGACAACCTTGAGTTAATTCTTACAGGAGCAAGCAAAGAGGACATTGAAACCGTCATGACAGGGATTGCCAGAGGCATGGGGAAAGGCCATGGAGGCTTTGACTGGGATTATGAAGTGAGAGAGGATGTACTAGATTTTGAGACTGAGCTTCGAAGACTTGAATCTGAGCTTTCAAAGAAAGAGGACAAAATAGAGTATATCAGAAAAAAAGTTCTAAAGGCTGAAAAGTCCTGGAAAAAACGTAATAAGTTCCTTGAAAAAAGAACTAAGACTTTACAATTCCAGAATATGAGAGATTTGGAAGCCATCAAAAATGACAGGGAGATTATCAAATCCCTTCAAGACACTAACATGGAACTGCATGAGAAATCGGAGGAACCACTATTCAAAATGATAGGCAAGCGTTTCTCTAAATTGTTGGGAAACAGCTAAAGTTTGAGGGCATTATAATGATATACCGAAAAAATGGACTTGAAGGAATATTTTTCTTGGCAAGACCGCTTTTCGAGGCGGCGCCTTTGAGAGGAGATTATCAACATGGTTTTGGAAAACAGGACCTGATTCGTTATCCTGAATCTACAAAAAAAATTATTGATAATATAATCTCAGAATGGTTGAATACAGAATGTGAAGATTTTGACCTGGATTGGGGTGCTGGATCATTTACATGCTTCGTGTTAAGAAAGTTTCTTGGAATCCATGAAGAAAAACATGGCGGTGACTTGGATGTACTGTGCGGTAATCCGAATTGTATCTGTAATTTTGATAATGACCGGATTTGGGGGTTGTTTTTGTTCCATAAACTAATGAAAATTGTTAGAAAAAAGTTTGGAGAAGAAAAATTCGATGAAAAAGTTTTTGAAATTTTTTTATCTGATGCATCCAAGGATCAGCGGCCAACATTTTCTTCATATTATCAAAGATATGTTAATCAAAATAACTATTTCAGAGTCTGGTATGAAAGCCAAAAGAACAAGGATGATTATCAAGTTAATGAAAAATATGAAGGGGCAACTGCAAACTTTGAACACTCTGTTGAATTTATCTTTGGAACGGTATTGGGTAATCCGGAATTCCATTTTAATATTGGGAAAATATCAGATTTGATCTCAAACGGAAAGATTGTTCGAAAAAATGTAGGAACTAAAGATAGCAAAAAGAGTTTCACCGACTTAATTGAAGTATGTTCAAGTGATAGGCATAAATCAATGTCTAAAAAGCCCATCTGGAAATCCAAATCAAATTTGATGCCACCAAAATATATTGAGAAGAATAACAAAAAAATATGGATTTCACCAAATATCAAACCACCACTATCAGTTATAGTATTACGACAATGTTTCTGTGCCACAACAACAGAACTTTCATTGGAAAGTGGTGTGACAATACACAAAAAACATGATAAAGACAAAGTAATTAAATTGGAGACGCCAGATGGGAAATGGAAATTTGATTATCAGGATATTGGAGACAATGATTATTCGTACTTTGGTGAAGCAGTTGTTCTATCAGTAAATACAAAAGAAAAATTGGCGAAATTAAAAACGCATTTCTACAGTAATTTTTTTCCAAATAAACAAGCAAAAATAGCTGGGAAATTATTAGCTACAAAAGATGTAAAGGCTTGGAATTTCTCTGATTATCCTCAGAGAAAACCTCTAACCACGGGTGAGAGGCACTCGAAATTTCTACTTAGGAAAAATATAAAAAAACTCAGGATGGCTGTTGATTACCGGAAAGATATAGAGCACTTAGAGGAGTCAATTTAATGGTGAAAATACTTTATACTATGAACTCTGTGAAGGATGCATGAGCCTCGAACGCTTCGACCTAATTGAACTCCCGGCGGGAGGATTGGCTACTAACAGAAGTGAATTTGCTCAATACGGTGAGGATTTCAACCTATTTTTTTCAAATGCTAAGTCATTGTCAATAAAAACAATTTATTACTGGCGTCAAGGAGAAAAAACCACTTACTGCTTCAGGGATGCAAACGGTATTTACCACATTGCAACACTTATGGGGGGTTGGGAAAGCCCAGAAGAGAAATTGGATGCAAACAAAAAAGGATTCAACAATCTCATAGAATATCGCCAATCTCTAGAAGCTGGGATGAAAACAAAAAAAATTTATGACGAAGTACGGGATTCTGGATTTTCGAGTATTAAAGAACTTAAGAAGATGAAAAAACTTGGATTCAACAACAGGAGAGAGTACAATAAAGCTAACGGTGTTGGCTGTGGCACTCTAGCTGAATTTGATGAGTTAATAGAATCTGGTTTTCCAAATACAGAAACACGTGACAGGGCAAGTAAACTTGGAATTAGCAATCTAGGGCCGTTCATCCTGGTTTCGGCAATCAAGGATTTGCCTAAATCACTTCCAATACCCCTCAATATTATTTCCGAAAAATTTGATAATAAAAAGCGAGAAATCCTTACTGAAGTGGAAATGCAGAACTCTGAAGTTCAAGGCCAAACTAGAACAAATATCATAAACCTGCATTTTACGGCAGAAATGTTCAAGGAGAAAGCTGTTAAGAAATTAGGTAGGTATGAAGAAAGCTTGAAACATTTTTACAGAGGAGTAACTGGCGACTTTGGTAAAGTTGGAAAAATTGATGCGACTAAAGCAGTCCTTGACGGCAACAATATAGCATTGCACCCTGAATTGTCGTCGCCAATGGTGAGCCAAATAGAATTGGTGGCCGATAAATTAAAGGAGAAAACTGTTGAAACTACTGTGTTTATTTCCCAAAATATGAGAAGTAGAAATGATTGGGATAATAAAAAAAGGCTTGAAACCTTAATCAGATCTAGTGTTATTATCGTAGCACCAGAAGACCAAGAAGATGATTATTGGTGGATTGAATTGGCACTTGCCCAAAATTCACCGATAATCACAAATGACAAATTGAGGGACTGGAGGGCTAGGAACCCAGCTAAGGCTAAGGACTTGAATGAAAGAAGGGTCCGATTTGGAATTGTTAAGGGGAATGCCCTACTCGGCCCTCCATTTGGAGAACTCAAACCCGCTGGTTAGGCAGAAAATAACATGGTGGACCGGCCGGGATTTGAACCCGGGGCCTCCTGCTTGCAAAGCAGGCGATC
>CAJXJG010000212.1 GCA_913054425.1 uncultured Fidelibacterota bacterium | reverse complement strand
GGCAACGCAGACAGCGCCCTTTATTATATTCAAAAACTTGTTAATGAAAACCCCAAGTCTTATGAAGCTTATAACGCGCTCGGATTAGTATATGGCGGCAGAAACGAACCCAAGCTTTCTGAAAAAGCTTATAAAAAAGCCATTGAGCTAAACCCGGATAATTATGAAGCATATACGCGACTATGCGGGCAACATATCATGTACGGGTTTTATGATATTCTCTCCGAGAACAAAAGGGACATAGAAAAAGGCAGGGAATATGCAGATAAATTAATAGAACTAAATCCGAACGGGGCACACAGCTACCACTTTAAGGCAAATAGCTATAGGCAAACGGCAGATTTCAAGAAAGCCATCCCGCTCTATGACAAAGCCGTTGAACTGAGCAAGGGGACATCTGGTGAAGCATCGGAAACATATGTTTCAGCACATAATCTTATGTTCTCGGGCGATTTTGAAAAAGCAAGGGAACGGTACAAGAAAGCGGTTAAAATTGCCCAAGATCGCAAGGATTTTAAAACCGGCGGAGATATAATGAATTATATTACACTGTCATATCTTTTTCAAAAAGATTTCGAAGGAGCCCTTGACAACCTGTATGCTACGGCGGAAAACCTTGATGCCCAAAAAGATATTTCAGAATCGGTATATCTTGACAAATTCACAGAAATCGAACGACGTAAGTTTCTTTGTTATGCTCACAACCAAATGGAGAAAGAAGCAAAAAAATCATTGTTAAAAACAATAGAATTAAATGAAAAATTGGCAATTTTAATACAGGATGAAAATCGCCTTAAAGAGCACCGATCCCGACAGGCATATTTAACATCCTGGAACGATATTCTTTTTGGCAATTATCAATCTGCATGGAAAAACCTGGAAACACTGAAGGAGATTGCGGGCACCTTCCAAAACCCCACAGCGCTTGATGGGTATCACGGGCTCATGGGAATGCTTCATTTAATGGAGGGCAACACGCCTCAATCAGAAAAATTCTTTAATAAGGGCGATAACCGGGACACATACTTTAATTATTTTAAAGCGCTTGCCCTAAAGGCTAATGGAAAAAAAGAAGAAGCTAGGGAAGTATTAACCGCCATTGCAGGCGACAACTTCAGTTATTTGGACCTTGCCCTCGTTAAGGTTCTTGCCCAGGGACAACTCAAGAAGCTATAAGACGATTGAAACCGCCCACATATTTTAAGTTTTTCTTTTTCCTGCTCCTGACTGCTGTTGCTGGCACAAACGGGCAGAGTTTTGAAAAAATAAAACTCCCCGGCATAACTTCTGAACGAATTCTTTCTATGGCAAGGGACAGCCTGGGTTATATGTGGTTTGGAACAGACGAGGGCTTAAACAGGTTTGACGGCGTTAGAATTACGAATTACAGATCTAATATTTTTGATACCACTACAATTTCAAGCAACAGGATCTGGGACCTATTTGTTGATAATGAAAATAATGTTTGGGTATTAAATGACCGAGGCGTTGATTTATACAACAGGACAAACAACGACTTCACCCGCTTTAAAACACCTTCGCGGCCCCTGCATTTAACGGATATTGGAGACTCCTTGACTGTAACCACCCGGCAAAGCGGACTACTGGTTCTTGATAAAAAAACAATGACCGCGTCATGGTTCTCTTTTGACCCCCTGGACCCCATGTCTATTTCATCATCGCGATTCAGCAGCGCTCAAACATCTCCCGTTTCCATTAGGAAAAACATAGCATGGGTTGGAACCACCAACGGGTTAAATAAAATTGATTTTTCTACAAAAAGCGCCAGAAGATTCTATAAAGAAAAATCAGAACTTGTGCAAAGAGACACCATTTTATCGGTCCTTGAATTTAGAAACGAATTATTAATAGGGACATCCGGAGGTGTAATTGCACACAGCGAAACAAGCGGGAAAACAACACAAATTATTGATCACCACACCAACAGGATTGTAAAAATAAATCAAGGTGATATTTTTATAGCCCTTGGCCACAGCAAGTCTTTCGTGTTTGATAAAAATAATAATATTTTAAACACCATTAATCACAATACTCCAAAAACAGAAGTTTTATACTTAGGGGGAAGTCAATATATCCTGTGGTCGAAACAAGATGTTGAAATTGTAGTGGTAGACAATGAAAACAATCGCTGGTTTTGGGAAATAGGTTCCGCCCCGGTTGTTCCGGAAGAAATATTATTTGATCCCGAAAACAATATTTGGATAGCATCTAAAAACGGTTTATTTGTCGGATCAAATACTGATGTCCCCACATCGTTTGTAAAACACAACACCGGAAAATCCATAAACTTGTTTACAAAAATACAAAACAATCACATTTTATTTATGAACGGATTTGTCTTTGAAACAAGACAGTCTACTATAAATAAGGTTTTTCAAATTCGGGGCGTACCGGCAAAAGATGCCATCAATGGCATATTTGTAACGCCGGAGGGTGATGTTTTTCTATTTAGTAAGAAAATATACCATGTTTCAAACGGCAAAGCACGGGAAGTGGCAACATTTGATGGAGACATTAATGTTATAGGCGCAAACAAAGATTATTTGCTTGCTTCAATAAAAAACAGCGGGATTGTGGCTGTTGATTTCTCATCCGGAGAAACCCACGACTACAGAGAGAACAGGCTCTTAATGAAGTATTTTCCCACCGGGGCTTCAAGTATTTATATTGATGGCATGTCCGCATGGGTCGGTAGCGAAGAATCGGGGCTCTATGAGTATGACATGTCCCAACTTGAAAAACCAAAATTGGTTAAACATTATGTTTATGACAGCGATGATCCACAATCCTTTGCATCGAGCTCCGTTTCCTGCTTACAGCCACGAAACGGACGGATGTTCATTGGGACCAATGGCGATGGAATATTCCAACATTTAGGCAACGGAAAATTTGATAAAACAACTTTCGAAGATGGCTTGCCCAGCAATAATATTATTTCTTTAGCGCACTCATCAGATTCATTGTTATGGGTGCTTACGAAAGAAGGGGTTTCCCTTGTCAACCACATCAGCGGGGAAGTAAAAAATCTTTCGTCGGAAGAAGGGTTAGAAATATTTGTTGAATCTCAAAACTCTCTGGTCTCTACGCAAAACGGCAATGCGATGGTCATGGCACCAACCGGACATTATTATATTGATAAAGACCTTATTTATAAAAATGAACACCAGGAATTCATTGCAATTGAGTCAATTAATCTCATTGATAAAACAAATAAAAAATATCCTGCAAAAAAAGAAGACATAAGGGTAACTCACGCCACCCCGATGATAAATATATCTTTTACGTCCCCATCCTATTATAGGCCCACAGAAACAACCTTTTCGTATATGGTTGATGGGTACCACGATTCTTGGGTTGATAACGGGCCAAGGCGGAACTTTGAACTCCAGGGCCTTGCCCCCGGTAAGTACACCGCACAGATAAAATCTTACAATAGTGACGGTATTGAAAGCAGGAACACCGCCAGAATTAAATTTCAGGTAATTCCACCACCATGGAAAACATGGTGGGCTTATATGATTTATTTTGCCACCGCCG
>CAJXJG010000211.1 GCA_913054425.1 uncultured Fidelibacterota bacterium | reverse complement strand
AAACTCATCAAGTTACAGATTTGGATAACCAATTTAGATAGTTTTTTTCTCCTCCTGTTACGGGAATCGAAATCATTTCAGGAGTATCATAACTGTGAAGTTTACGAATATTTTCAAATACTTCTTTCTCTACCCTTTTTACTGTTTTAATAATGAGCAGATATTCTGAATCCTTATTGATCTTCCCCTTCCAACGATAAATAGATTTGACATTGGGAATAATATTTACACAGGCAGCCAGTTTATTCTCAACTAATTTACTTCCAATAATTTCTGCTTCTTTGTTTGAAGATGCGGTTGTAAGGATTATAACGGGATCGTTCATAGTTTGAATTTATGTCAGATTTGAAGAAAGAAAAACCATCTCAGGTTTTAATCTTGTATTGCACAGAGGTTAATCTACCAGCCAATAATCCCGGAGATATAATCGATAAAGGGTAATATCTTTTCCTTCTGAGCTTTGAAGATATTCCTCATAGGTTTGAAGCATATTTTCGGGGGCGATAACAAAATATTGAGCTTGTTCAATTGTTTTAGCTTTAGGACCGTATCCTGGTAACACCCTCCCATAAATAGATTCCATACGAGCATGAAGCGTATTATAAAGATCATCTCTTGCACGAAGTTTCATAACCTCTTTTCGAAATTGTGATACAATTTCGGGTGTAAGTCCATCAGCAAGATCTGCTGCCATTGCCTTGCCGCGTATTTCATATCGGTCCCCCGCACGATTGACGCTGAAAGCCTGGGCGACAGCATAATCAGATAAGGATGGATCAAATGGTGCCTCCTTTAATGTTTCCACTACAAAATCCATAGTTTGCGCTAAATCAGGGCATCGTTCGGCATAATAGATCAGTTGACCGCTGTATTCATTGGAGCGCAATCCGTTAGAATAAGCCAGTCCGGCGCCCCATGTTTTCATAAACATACTGTGAGCTCCACCTCCGCCATAGAGACGGGCTGAAAGAAAATCCAGCAAAACATCAGGATTTGTTTCAACAAAACTTGCGCAAGGCGCGGTATTTATATGAACGCCAGAACTGGAACTGATGTTGACCAATCCTACATATTTCGGAGTTTTTATGTCAGGATATCGGTCCCGCATCCTTTTGGTTATCAATGCGGTATTGGTGTAAACCTTCAGAATGGATAATTCCGGAGAAAACCCGCTCACTAATTTGAATATATCTTCTTCTAATTCCGTGTAGGTATTCTTAGAGCATATTATATAACCCCGTACATTATCCTGATGCACAATTGTTTCCAAAATAATTTTAATTTGTCCTAATACAACCTTTGGAGAAGAGAATAAATCCTCCCGAATTTGTTCACATAAATACCGCCAATCCTGCTCAAGGGTTTCATCCGGCATACTGGTTAGATTCAGTTTTAAATCCTGGAGAGCATCCTGGGCAATTTCTTTAATGTTCTCAGGGATAATTACTTGATTCTCCAATAGTGTTAACAGGTTTTTTCTTCCTTTTTGAGCATAGTCAGCAATTGGAGCAATCCAAGCAGTAAATCCGGTTTGTTTCTCCCGTCCGATTTCTTTGAGCTTCCATCTCAAACGTTGATAGGAATGGATTTTGGTTAAAAAGCTTTCTGTACTGAGAAACAAAGGATGATCCTGCTTTCTGAATGACCTAGCCGGATTATTCACCCAGGATTCTTCTGATCCATGCATTCGGTTTCGCAGATTACTTAAGTTCAGGTCAACTGCATCCCGGATTCGAGCAAGATTCGTTTCCTGAAGATTGGGTGTTTTTAATACTGCCTCCATCCAGTCTAAAGTTCTTTTTGCTTCATCTATAGTTGAACCTGCTCCTTCAACAATAAGCTCAATCCGGTTTGTTCTTTCATTAGCAGTAAACCAGGTGTCGAATCGGAGCAGTTCACGACGAAGCATGTCCTCCATTTCATTATAAGTTATAATTTTACCATCAATTTGGACACCAACTTCAGCCATAAATACAGGCAGAGCGGAAAGGGAAACCAGCAGGGATTCAGGCACGACATGCAGGTTAAATGCCAATCCGATTGTAGCGCCCGTTATATTGTCAAAGCGTGAAAAAACGAAATCACCTCCGCCGGGGAATTTGTTTACTGAAAAATCAAGTTGATCATCCAGGGTAAATGGCGGATTGTCAATAAATTCCGGCATGTTGATCTTCTGAGATACTTTTTTGATGACAGCTGTATTATTATCATAATTTTCCTGATAATTCACAAGAGCATTGTGTGCATCATTTGTTTGATATCGTTCCATTAACTTTTTTTTGAAATTTTCAATACGTAAATCACGTTCATCTCTTTTTCGTTTAAGGTATTCAGGATCCGGCAGGGTCACAACACCAAATGGTTTATCATTCAACAGCTTCCAATTATTAATCATTTCCCGCCAGTGGTTTTTATTGCTTTTTACAATAGCAGAAGCCCAGTCAAAATATTCCGAAAAAGTAAGTGACCGATTAATACCGCCAATTTTATGCAGTTCAGACAGGTGATTCATCCATGAAGAGCCTGTTCCCCTGTATCCAAATCTGGGAGGAGAATTAAGAAAATCTATTATTTTTTTTCTGGATTCTTCAATTCTACTTTCGATTCTTTTATTAAATTGAGACAATACATCAGAGTCATCCGGGTAATTGCTGATAAGCTGGATTTCGTCCAAAATAATCTGCCGGATTGAATCCATCATTCCCGAATCTCCAGTTTTACGATGTACATTATTTAAACCAATAAAAATCGGTTCACCAACTGCATCAGACCGCCAGCCAAAAACAGATGTCGCTCCAATATCCATGATTTGAGTCTGTGAATCTATAAATCTGCCATAGAGGTTTGATGTTTGTCCACCGGCAAGATTCTGTAAGAAAAAATCAAGCATAAAATTTTGTTTTGAATCTAATTTTCTGTTTGCCGGCCATGAAAATACCAAGAGTCCCGGTTCATTTTTATTCAAATGGGGATAAGAAACTTGAGATAGCGTTCCTGTATTTTTTTCAATAGGAAAAGCGAGTAAATTATTTACGTCATCGGGGTGTACCTTACTGTACTTTGCTTCCGGTTCAACAATTTTAAGAATATCCGAAAGCCGTACGAGGCAGGTATTTAAACTCATATCTGAAGGCAAAGCTATGATAGCGCCCATGTTATTAAGATGATGGGTGGAATTGTGAAAATTTCGTATGTGTTCAGGGTTCATTTCACGAATTGCCGGTGGAAATCCTCCCGCAGAAAATGCTGAAGGATGATTTTGCCCATAAATCATTTTTCCCAATTCAAAATATAGGTTACCCCAGGGCCGTTCAAAGGAACTAACCATTTCATTATACACCGTTCCTTTTTCCTCTAGAGAAAGAGTTCCATTCACCGGATCGTTCGTAATACCCATATTTCTCACTTCTCTTCGAATTTCCTCATCGGAAAAGTTAGGATGAAGCATAGCATCAAGTTTTATTTGAAATAGGTTGAAAAATACGGAACCGCCTGCAGGTGTATGAAAATGATAACATGTCCGCAGCTGAGCAGTAAAAGCTGAGCTATTTCCTAATGACATCTCTTCAAGAGATGCTACATAACGTCCCTTAGAACCTTTTCCCAGG
>CAJXJG010000210.1 GCA_913054425.1 uncultured Fidelibacterota bacterium | reverse complement strand
CTGATTGAAAAAAACAAATCTTACAACTTTTAAATTTTTGGGAAAACGTAATGAAAAAATATAAGGTAAAAATATTTTATATAATATTCATGTCAATTGTGTGTCTGTTGAGTTTCAATGCATCCCTTGAAGCGGCTTGCGGAGGAGGCAACTGCTCTCTGATCACCGGGTCTCAGGATGGCGTGTTGGATAAGGGCAAGTTTATTATAGATTTGTCTTATCGTTACGTCCTTGCGGAAAATCCCCACCGTGGATCGAATAGTACAAATGAGGCAAAAACTCCAAAAGTCAATTTTGCAACAAGATCAATTGATTTGGAAGAACATACGGAAATACGAACGATAAACAAGCTCGTTCAATTTGATGTCAGCTATGGTATGACAGATAAATTAACACTTTCCTTAAACGTGCCCATGTTTAACGACAGGTATCACGAACATAAGGAAGGAGCGGGAGCAATTGAAAATAATAACGGGACAACAGGGTTCGGTGATATTACTTTATTGGCTAAATATGCCCTGTTGGAAACAACCAAGCACCTGCTTGTCGGTGGAGTCGGGATAAAATTTGCGACCGGAGACTATAAATTAGTTGATGCTGGAGGGTCTATCAACGAACCAACATTGCAAGCGGGGACGGGTTCTTACGATGCAATCCTTTCAGGAATTTATAATTACTCCGTTATTCCTAATACGTTAAGCATTTTCACATCCATGTCACACAGGTTTACAACAGAAAATGATTTGGATTATCTTTTTGGCGATACCACACTCATTGATGTAGGCGCGGATTATCTGCTGTCAAACAAAGTAAGTGTCAGCAGTCAATTAAATTTGAGGATTAGCGGGCGAGATGAGTTTGTTAATTTAGATGTACCAAGCACAGGTGGCGAATTTTTATTTTTTACACCTGGAGTGAGGCTTGCTGTGTCCCGTGATGTATCTATTTATTCGCATGTTCAGCTTCCCTTATACCAGAGGGTCAAAGATGAGAACCTGGTAGAGGATTATGGAATAATGCTGGGTGTTTCATATGGTTTCTAAATTTTTGTTAATGTCCAGATTAACCATTGTAATTTTTTTCAGTTTCTTTTTGTCAGGTATGTCGAGCCCTCCTCTCCGCTTGGGAGGGCCGGCTCCAAGCTTTGAATTAGAAATCTTGAGCGGGGAAATTTTTAAATCTTCTGACTTGAAAAATAAAGCTGTTATTCTCAATTTTTGGGCTACCTGGTGCGTACCATGTATTAAAGAAATGCCCGAGCTTAATAAAGCCCATGCATCATTTAAGGAAAATGATGTTGAAATTATAGCTATTAATTTTGCTGAAACCAGATCAAAGGTGGATAAATTTGTTAGTAAACACCCTATCAATTTTCCTGTTTTGCTGGATAAATACGGGAACGTTTCACAAGATTACAGAGTTAGAAATTTGCCTGTAACTTATTTCATTTCCCCCGACGGCATTATAATGGATACAGTATTTGGTGGCATAACCCAACAGCTAATTAAAAAAAAGCTCAAGCAACTAGATCAAGCAACCCCCACCCAAGAGCAATAAGGTGGAAATCTTCTTTAAAGTTCTCAAGCACTGCTCAGCTTTTAGATTCTTTAGACAGTTGCTTTTGAAACCGGGCAATTTCTTCTTCAGAAAATTTAAAATGGAAACTAAAATAGTTTGAGGATCGGTTTTTCATATATCTTAAAATTTCAACATACTTGCCAAACTTTAAAGATAGTTTTTCCAATACATCAGACAACCCCGAACGCCCTCCCCTAGCATGTTTCAAACTACAGGCCGCAGAGCGGTAATACCATCCCCCTTTATCAAAATATTTATCACCCAGAATATTGCTCTGTGGGCTGAACAACCCTAAATGGAAAAGGAGGAAGTCGGCATTGGTCCTGAAAACCTGGTACTTCTGGGATTCTAATTTAAGATCAATAGCGATTTGACCTGCATCGGAATCGGTACCCACCAGATATTGATTTGTTAAACCAGTCGTTTTAGGATTCACCATTTCGGCAAGCATCAAGGTGATATATTGATTAACATCTTCTTCATACTCCAAATCATTCTGCTTGATTTCTTTTTCGTGAGACTGGATCCAGGTTTCGCTCCGCCCCTCTTCTAAAATTGGATCGTATTTTTTACTCGAGGGTTTGTTGTCATCGATCCGCGCTCTCAAAAAACGTTCAGAAAAGAAGGATTCCGTAGTATCCGTTTCCATGCTCTCAATAAAAGTGAAGTGAACTGGCATGAGAACCTCCCATTAGAATTATTAACAAATCGGGCTCTCTAACAGGCTTACACAAAATGAAATAATTTCAATGATTAAAATGACTTACAGTCAAATTTAGCAGCCAGAACACAAGCCTGCTAGTAACTTTTATTAGTATTACAGGAGGGGTGTGTCAATAGTACCAAACAATTTTATAGCCTGTGAGTGGGCTTCTTCATAAACCTGTTTGACAGGAACTTTCTCTTTATAGGCGATTTTCTTACAGTCCTCATACTCAGGAGATATTTGTATAACCTTGCCATTAAACTTGCCGATTTTAATTCTAACGGAGCCCCATGAAATATTTACCGTTTTCATTTCCCGCTCTAAAACCGTTCGTCCAATCCGAAAATACCGAACTCCAAAACTGGACGTTTCGTGCAGAAGAATTTCTGTCATCGCCTGTCTATCCGTTTCGCTAGAGAGAACAGAAATTTTATTAGCAGGACGACTCTTTTTCATAATGATAGGGGTCAAATAGACATCCAAGGCTCCTGCTTTGAAAAGCGATTCCATAGTCCCTTCATAAAACTCAGGATTCATATCATCAATATTGGTTTCAATCAGGACGAGTTCTTCATCGGATTCCGCAGAAATTTCCCCCAGGACAACCCGGAGCATATTGGGCATTTCCGCAATGATATGGTCCCCTGCCCCATATCCATCGCCAACAATTTTCATTGCCGGGAGAGATCCAAACTTATCGGCATAAAATCCGATCATGGCCGCGCCTGTTGGAGTGGTCAACTCTTTTTTTATCCCGTTGGAGAAAACAGGAATTCCTTGTAAAAGCTTTAATGTAGCTGGAGCCGGAACAGGCAGGCAACCATGGTCGCACTGCACAAATCCCTCACCCACATTGAGAGGAGAGGCATAAATCTTGTCCAGCTTTAAGGATTCAATGGCGACCACTCCGCCCACAATATCCACAATCGAGTCGACGGCACCGATTTCATGAAAATGAATCTTTTCCATGGTTGTGTCATGAATAGCCGCTTCAACCTGGGCAATACGTTTGAAAATTTCCAGGGAATTCTTTTTTGCGGTAGAAGAAAGGTCCGAGTCGGCGATCAGTTTTTTAATATCGGAATACTTCCGGGCCGGATGGTGGGAGGATTTGGTTAAGCTGACTTGCACCTTGGTGCCAGCGATGAGACCACGCTGAACCCGGCTGGTTTTTAGTTTATATCCCTTGAGGTCCAGAGTTTTAAGAGCTTTACGAATTTTTCCGGGGTCCACCCCAAGATCAACCAAGGCTCCCAGAATCATGTCGCCGCTAATACCGGAATAACAATCAAAATAAGCGGCGCGGAGGGATTTCACAATATTTATTTTT
>CAJXJG010000209.1 GCA_913054425.1 uncultured Fidelibacterota bacterium | reverse complement strand
CCTTTTTTGGTTGGTCCTTTTCTGCCAACGAATTCAGGATTGGGTCATCATATTTAACTTTCCCCTCAGGAAGTTCAATTCCGGTATAGCTGATTATCATAGAAATTTAATCAATGGCAGCACCGCTTACATACAAACGATAACTTGTTAGGTCCTCCGATGTGATTTGAACAGAATCAGGATGTAATGTGATTCCTTTTTCCTTAGCAAAGTGAATCTTTCGGGTCACAGCTTGTTTATGAGTTAATTCTAATTTTTGAAAAATTCCCTGTGTCTTTATAAGCTTTCCTTCTGCAGAAAGCGGAAATACTATTTCTCCGTCAGTTACTTTCAATCGTAATTCTGAATCCGACTCAGTTGAAGTTACGTCAATCCAGCAGCCACGCATGGGACAAACCGCTGAGATAATACCTTCAATCAATACCTTTTTTTCAATGTATGCTTCCGGGTTAGTTAGCAATTGATCAATTGATGTTACGGTATTTAATTTTATGTTTTTTCCATAATTCCCTACAGGATTCATTTTATTCAATGCAGTAGATTCATCTGATACATTCCTACTGCAATTTATAAATACGAGCAGTAAAATTAATGAATAATCATAAACTTTCATCATGAATCATACCTTTTCTAATTGGATAATTATAATTAACTAAAATGTTTATAAACTTCAGCCTGGAAAATTAGCAATAAATTGTTGAAATTCTATGAAGGTAATATTATAAATTAAATCTTTAATCAAGGAAATTTGCAGTATGTCAATCACACTTATTGAACCTCACGGAGGTCGACTGGTTAATTTACTGGGAGATTCAAGGGTTTCTTCCGCCTTGAAGGATGAATCCAATGAGTATCCCTCATGGACCTTAACTGACCGCCAGATTTGCGACCTGGAATTGTTACTGAACGGCGCCTTTTCCCCCTTGAACGGTTTCATGGCACAAGAGGATTATCAATCTGTATTAGAATCTATGCGCTTTGCAGACAGCACCCTTTGGCCCATACCCATCACCTTGGATGTATCTGATAAATTCGTGGGAAAAATTAAAGGCGGAGAAAAAATAACACTTCGGGACAAAGAAGGATTTTCCCTCGCTATCTTGACTGTTAGTGATATCTGGCAGCCTGACTTTGAAAAAGAAGCATCTGCTGTGTATGGCACAACCGATACAACCCATCCTGCTGTCAATTATCTATTTAATATCGGGAATAAAAATTATATCGGTGGTCAGATTGAAGGGATTTCACTCCCGCATCATTATGATTATCAAAAGGATCGCCATACACCTGAAGAATTGAGATCCATTTTCGCTGAAAAAGGATGGGATAAGGTTGTTGCATTTCAAACACGTAATCCTCTCCATCGGGCTCATGTGGAAATGACCATGCGTGCATCCCGAAACTTGAATGCAAACCTGTTGATCCATCCTGTGGTTGGCATGACCAAACCCGGAGATGTGGACCATTATACCCGGGTTCGCTGTTACCAGCATGTCTTGAAAAAGTATCCTGAAAATTCTGTTATGATGAGTTTGTTACCCCTGGCTATGCGCATGGGCGGACCCAGGGAAGCAGTTTTGCACGCTATAATCCGCAAGAATTACGGCTGTAATTATTTCATTGTTGGACGCGATCATGCTGGTCCGGGAAATGATAAAAACGGTAACCCTTTTTACGGGCCTTACGATGCACAGGAACTTTTGATGAAACATCAGGCAGAGATAGGCATCGAAATGGTGCCTTTCAAATTCATGGTCTATTTGCCTTCTGAAGATCGTTACGGTGTCATTGATGAGGTAGGAAAAGGAGTTGATTTTCAAACAATCTCAGGGACTGAGCTCAGACAATTGCTGGATGAGGGAAAAGGGATCCCGGACTGGTTCAGCTATAGGGAAGTGGCCCAGGAACTGGAAGCATCCCGTCCGCCGTTAACCAGGCGAGGATTAACCATATTTTTCACCGGATTGTCCGGTTCAGGAAAATCAACTCTGGCGAAAGGTCTTTTAGTGAAGATGCTGGAAGAAGGCAATCGCCCTGTGACGCTTTTGGATGGTGACATCGTTCGGACCCATCTTTCCAGCGAACTGGGTTTTTCAAAAGAGCATCGTTCCATCAATGTTCAGCGGATTGGATTTGTTGCCAGTGAGATCACCAAAAATGGAGGTATTGCTATTTGTGCTCCCATTGCTCCCTATCGGTTAGATCGGAAGTTTAACCGGGAACTGATATCACAATATGGCGGTTATATGGAAGTGCATGTGAATACCCCGCTGGAAGTCTGTGAAGCAAGGGATGCGAAAGGGCTTTATGCTAAGGCGAGGAAAGGAATTATCAAAGAGTTTACGGGGATCAGCGATCCTTATGAACCGCCGGAACATCCGGAAATTGTAATTAACTCCAGTGAGATTGAACCAGAAATCCTTGTTCAGGAAATCTTTTTAAAGATAAAACAGATCGGGTATCTTTAATTTATAAGCAATAGAAATTCAGATAAGGTTGATAAATATATTTTATTAAGTTGATAAAAATATAGGATATATTGTCAATATACATTAGATTTGTCA
The DNA here is from genome assembly GCA_913054425.1 of uncultured Fidelibacterota bacterium. Classification (GTDB taxonomy): domain Bacteria; phylum Fidelibacterota; class Marinisomatia; order Marinisomatales; family UBA8229; genus UBA8229. The sequence goes on along the minus strand of CAJXJG010000209.1, from coordinate 1,087 downwards.
AAATATATTGATAAAATAACCGAGGACATGCGTTTTTCCCCCATCAGAGAATTTATTCTCAATAATCTCACAGAGCATCAAAAAGATATTGTAAAAACTGTGATCAGGAAGTTTGGCCTTTCGCGCCAGGCTGTTCTCAGGCATATGTACGTATTGATCCAGGGCGGGAGAGTTACCGCTCATGGGAAAACAAAGGACCGATACTATGAGCTGAATCCCATTGTTAATAGAACAGTAACAATTACTATTACTCCAAAACTTGAAGAAGATAAAATTGGGCGGAAATATTTATTTCCACATTTATCCGATTTTTCTTCGAACTTAAGAGAAATCTGTGAATATGGATTTATGGAGATTGTGAATAATGTTATTTCCCATTCCGAAGGTGATCAATGCACATTGAAGTTGAATATAACCGCTAAGAATGTTCATATGTATGTTCATGATAATGGGGTGGGGATTTTTCGAAAAATAAAGGAACATTTTGATCTGGAGAATCAGCACCATGCTATCCTGGAGTTATCAAAAGGCAGGCTTACAACCAATCCAAAAACCCACATAGGTGACGGAATATTCTCCATAATTCACCTCTTTGATAAGGTTCAGATCAATTCTGGTGGTTTGTGCTGGAAATATGATATTTCTAAAGGGCATCAGGTGGTGGAATCAGGCAGCGATCAGGGAGGAACATCTGTTTCGATTAACATCGCTACTTCTTCTAAAAATAGACTTCAGAATGTGTTCAATAAATATTCTACAGAAATCAAAACTTCTTTGTTTGACAGGACAGAAGTTCCTGTAATTCTTGGCAAGTTTGATTCTGAAAATTTTATGTCCCGCTCACAAGCCCGCAGGCTCTCTCGGAACCTGGAAAAATTTCATGAAGTTTGTATTGATTTCAAAGGAATTAAGCTAATCGGGGATTCTTTTGCCGATGAGATATTCCGTGTTTTCCAAAACCAGCATCCTGATCTTAAAATTGATTGTATTAATACAAATGTGCAAATAGAAAATCTGGTCTCTTGTGTAAAAAATAATGGGGATAGTTATATTTCATGAAACGTTTAATCATTAGGAAACTAGGCTA
>CAJXJG010000208.1 GCA_913054425.1 uncultured Fidelibacterota bacterium | reverse complement strand
AGTGGAAAATGTGATTCCTGGGATGCAAGCTGCCTTTGTGGATATTGGTTATGAGATTAATGCTTTTCTCCCTTTTACGGAAATCCACAACGGTGATTACCTCCTTGAAGATGTAGATCCCACTAATGGAAAATCATCGAATTCAAAAAAGAAATCAAGTGGAAACGGAAATATAAGCGTCGATCTTCAAACCGGACAAAATATTTTTGTCCAAGTAATAAAAGAACCGTTCGCAACTAAAGGACCTCGTGTGACAACAGAAGTCGCATTTCCCGGCAGATTGCTCGTACTTGTCCCGGGGACAAATTACATTGGCATTTCCAAAAAAATATGGGATAAATATGAAAGAAGAAGGCTGAAAAAAATCATAACAAATCTCAAAGAAAAAGGATTTGGAATAATCATTCGAACAGTTGCTGAAGGAAAAAGTGAAGAAACAATCCGTAATGACTACCAATTGTTGATGAAGAATTGGACAAAGATGGATCAAAAATCTAAGAAAATTCAAGCACCTGCCTTGATTTATCAAGATCTTGAAACCGCATCCAGTATTATTCGTGATTTATTGACACCAGATATTGAGAAAATTATTATAGATTCAAAAAAGTTGTACCGGAAACTGCAATCTTACCTTGATGAAGTATCTCCCAACCTGACTTCCAAACTTGAACGATTTAAGATCAAAGTCCCAATTTTTGAAAGTATGGGGATTGAAGATGAAATAGCGAAATTACTTCGACCGAAAGTATGGCTAAAAAGTGGTGCCTATTTAATTATAGAAAAAACTGAAGCAATGGTAGTTGTTGATGTGAACAGCGGCCGTTTTATTGGGAAAAAACTCCATGAGGAAAATTCTTTTGATATCAATATAGAAGCTGCGAGAGAGATTGCAAGACAACTTAGACTAAGAGACCTCTCAGGTCTAATCGTTATAGATTTTATTGATATGGAAAAAGAAGAAAACAAACGAAAAGTTTACTACGAATTGCGGAAAGAACTTAAGAGAGACAGGGCAAGAGTAGCAGTTTCCCCTATTTCCGATTTTGGATTACTGGAAATGACTCGTCAAAGAATACGCCTTAGTATTTTAGATTCCATGAGTGATGACTGTCCTACCTGCAGAGGCTCCGGTCGGATTATATCTAAAGATACTTTGATTACCCGAATTGATCATTGGTTGAGGAGATATAAAACAAAAAAACAGGCATTACGATTACAATTACACCTTCATCCCAACAATCATCAATATTTTAAGAAACATAAGAAAAAAGCTCTTCGTGGCTTAATGTGGCAAAATTTTGTACATCTGAAAATCAAAGAAGATCCAAAGATCCGTCGGGATGAATTCCGGTTTTTTACAGTGAAAGACGGAATAGATATCACTGATAAACTACCACTTGGAAAGGATGCCTGACTCAATTAAATTTGTTGACTTTTTAGGAGAAATAAATGTACGCAATAGTTGAAATAGCAGGAAAACAATACAAAGTATCAGAGGGAGTAAAACTGAAAGTAGCCAGTTTGGATAAAAAAACTGGAGGAAACGTCAGTTTTGATAAGGTTCTTTTAACTGATAATGGAAAATCAGTGGATGTTGGAACTCCTACACTTAAGGGAGTAAATATTAATGCTACAATACTTGAACATGGCAGGGAAAGAAAAATTCTGATTTATAAAAAAAAGAGGCGAAAAGGATATCAACGTAAAAATGGTCATCGACAGGGGTATACTCTTATTGAAATAACGAAAATCAAAGCAACAACAGGTACCACTAAGAAAGCACAAACAAAAACTAAAAAAGAAAAACCCGAAACAATTAAAGAAGGAAACTAGTAATTATGGCCCATAAAAAAGGACAAGGCAGTTCAAGAAATGGCAGAGATTCCAATGCAAAACGATTAGGAGTAAAAGTATCTGACGGACAAAAGATTCTTGCGGGCGGTATCATTCTCAAACAACGAGGAACAAAAATTCATCCTGGAAAGAATGTAAAACGGGCAAACGATGATACCTTATTTGCAATTGCAAGTGGAATTGTAAAATTTGGTAAGAAGGGTTCTAATAGAAAGTTCGTACATATCATTTCTTGATTTATTCTACAGGTTTACCTGTAAAAACAAAATCTATATTTTAACGACCAGCTATTAAAACACACCGAAATGAAGGCGACTTTATGAAATTTATATGTATTGGACTGACTCTTTTGTCTATGATGTCCTGTTCTAAGCCAACCGGAAAAAGTGTAACAACACTTGAAACAAAGCAAGATTCTATTAGCTATGGCATTGGTATGGAAATTGGAATGAATTTTAACACCCAGAGTGTCGATGTGAACACTGATGTTTTCGCTCAGGGTTTTCATGATACTTATACAGAAAGCACTCCACTCCTGGAAGAGTCTGAAATGAAAATAGTTACGCAAAACTATCGTCGGGAACTTCGCTTAAAACAGGACGAATTAAGAAAACAACAAATTGAAGAAAACAAAGTGGACGGTGAAAAATTTCTGGCTGAAAATTCTACAAAAGCAAGGGTTATCGTCTTACCAAGTGGATTACAATATAAAGTCATAAATAACGGAGACGGAAGCACACCCAAAGCAACTGACAAAGTAAAAGTTCATTATACAGGTAAATTAATTGACGGTACTGTATTCGATAGTTCGGTCGAACGGGGTGAACCATCTACATTTGGCGTTACTCAGGTTATAAAAGGCTGGACTGAGGCTTTGAAACTCATGAAAGTAGGCGATAAATGGGAACTATATATACCTTCAAACCTGGCATATGGCGCTCGGGGTAAAGGTCCGAAAATCGGTCCAAACACAACCTTAATATTCGAAGTTGAATTATTGGGAATTGAATAATTAGAATCAATTGTACTTGAGTCTGAATAATATTCCAATTATAAAATTGTTAGTCACCTGAGGAAATAAATAACTGCTCGTTCAAATACCGGCGCAAAGCCATTTCATCCTTCCCAATATTGACAAATCGACCATTCTCAGCAACAGACACTTTTTTTGTCTCTTCGGAGACTACAATGATAATAGCATCGGTTTCTTCCGAAAGCCCCAAAGCAGCTCTATGGCGGGTTCCCATATCAGGAGCAATTGAGGTACTTTCGGTTAATGGAAGGATGCATGCAGCTGCTTCAATTATATCGTTTTGAATAATAACAGCACCATCATGGAGAGGGGATGTTGGATTGAACAACGAGATGAGAAGGGGAGCTGTAACTTCAGCGGTTAAGGGCATTCCTGCTTCCTTAAATGTCCTTAATCCTGTCTCCCTTTGAATCACAACCAGCGCACCCCATGTACGGTTCCGGAGCTCATTGACCGTTTCTACAATTGCTTCGATAGTCTGGGAACTACCCATCCGAAATATTTTCTGGAAAAAACGATGTTGGCCAACATAAATAAGTAATCTTCTGATTTCCGGTTGAAACAAAATGACAAAGGCTACAACCCAAACCGTTTGAAACCGGTTAACCAACCACGAGGTAGCACTTAACCCAATGGCATTGGACAGAAATGAAGCAATCAGCAGAATAATCAGCCCCACCAGCATTTGCCCCGCACGTGTACCTTTGAAATATTGATAAACGGTATAGAAAATCCAACTGACAATAAACAAATCGACAACATCGACTAAT
>CAJXJG010000207.1 GCA_913054425.1 uncultured Fidelibacterota bacterium | reverse complement strand
AGATCCAACCTTGAAATAAAGAGGATCATTTGGAAAACCAAACCTGATATAATAAATTTTATCAATCAGCGTATTTTTAATAGCTTCTCCATCAGAAAAATCCCATTCATCCTTGTGGATGTTCCCATTAGCATCTATATAGAAAACCAGGTCCAATGCCACTCCGAATTTCCAGATTGGAATTACAGGTCTAAGGGCAATCTGGTTCCACACTTTTCCATCAATTGTCACAGCGCCAAATGCCCCCTGTACTGATCTTTCTACTTGTGCAAAAAGAACAACAGAAAAACAGGTGAAAATGAAAATGATAACAGATTTATACATATTTATACACAATTGTATCCCGGAAAATTACCTTTCCTCTTCGCACCTATCAATGATTTATTCTTCCTCATCTCTTTTCACAAATTAAAACAACATTATTTAGTAATTTCTTTTAGGGAACTCATTAATGATTTTAGCATTTTATTATGGAATATAAAATATGAAAGCAATGAGATTTTGTAAACAAATTTGCGTATTTATCCTGATCGTACTTCAATCTGTTCCGGGCCAATCAAAACCTGAAATATTAGATGTAACTATAGACGTAAAACAAAACGGTATTTTCATCAAGTTTAACACATCGGTACCTGTAAAACTTCATAATATAACCGGTTGGTCTGCAGAATCGGGTTGGTTTTATATTACAATTCTTAATGCTATGTCTGACTCTGTTGCCATCACAAATTCAGCATATAGATTTCCCATCACTAACATCCAGACAGCAAATTCAGGCGAATCTACACAAATCGCATTAAAATTAGATCGTGAAGTTGAGAGTTTTGAATTTTATCGATCTGACGCACCTCCAGAAATACTCCTATCACTTCGTTTCCCTGTAGATGAAATATTTGTTCACGCAGAAGAAGGTATATCGAAACAACCATCTAAATTCGAATACCGAAAAAAAAAATCCCAGCAATATAAGCGAACCAGGACAGGACTGTACCTGCTGGGGTCTTCCCTGACGATTGCGGGAGCAATGGACATGGACAATAAAAACGAAATGAGTTGGGAACTTCCAGCAGGGCTTTTAATCCTTGCAGGAACCTATTTTTTTGATATTGTTCTCTATCCTAAATTGCATAAGAAATAACCTGTTAACTTTTAAACTACCTTCAATTAATTGGAAAATCTTCAAAACTATTTTGCTATTTATTATGTAATTGGATTAATAGCAATGGCTCTCTTTTATCGACTTTATTACCGGAAGAAAAAATTACGGGATACGGAAAATAAATACAAAGATGAACACCAGTCTCGGTAAACAAATTTTCATCCTTGGATTTCTTCTCCAAACCATCTTTGCACGGAATTCCATAGAACAAAGAATCCAGTCTGCTGAAATAGTTATTAATGCCTTCAGCGGTGTTGAATCCCGGGTGGAATTTGAACACCGGCATTTAACCCCGCACCTGCATGAGATCACTTTACATGGACATACTTTACCTGACGATATCAAAGTCCAGTTACAAGCAGTTGGATTTGATTTCACAAGTGAGTTTGTATCCAGAAAAACTGCAGATAATGAACGTGCGGAGGGAATCGGATTAGACCAATATTATGATGTTGGAATATTTCGTTTTCATTATACCTTGAATGGTACACACAGTGTAGATGTTTCAGATTCTGATGGAAACAATATTCCCGATTACATAGATCAAGTGGCGGCAACCTTCACCCATGTATATCACCAAGAAATAAACCAAATGGGTTACTTTCGTCCACCTAGTGATGGATGGTTACCTTCAAATTATGACAATGGAGGCTCAGCTGCTTATGATATTTACATCAGAAGTATTTCTGCTAATTATTATGGATATGTTATGTCAGAATACAATGCTCAAAATACTGGAAATAACGAATTCTCACCTGGAGTTACAGAAATCAATGCTTTTACCAGTTACATGGCAATGAGGAATAATTACAGTGGTTTTTATTCATCAAACAATGATTATGGACCAACGACAGAACTTGAAGCAATGCAAGTAACTGCAGCTCATGAATTTTTCCATGCAGTTCAATATGGATATGATGGACGTGAAAAACCCTGGCTGCTGGAAGCAACTGCAACCTGGATAGAAGAAATAGTTTATGATGATATAAATGATTGTTACCAGTATATGCCCAGTTGGTTCGATTCACCACATACATCATTGGACAAAAGTGGAGGTACCCATTGGTATGGTTCTTATATTTATTTCAAATATATTGAAGAACACCTTGGTGGATGTACAACCATTCGGAATATTTTTGAAAGAGGGATTGAGATCAACAGCGAACATGGAGATTACAGCCACCAGGCTATAAGTGCTGGGCTTGAGCCGGTTGGTTCTTCATTTCAGGATGCTTTGAATAAAATGGTTATTGCGAACCGTATCATGTCTTCAGATCCTGGCCCTGGCGCTGAAATATACTTTTATGAAGAAGCAGAAGTTTATCCTGTCGATGGTCCGGAGACATATGGAACAATGAACTTTTCGGAAGGAGATACTGAATCGATAACAAGCACTAATCTAAAGAAATATGCCAGTCAATATTTAACTCTTAATACTGATACTCCGGCATTGGTTTCACTCACCAATATGTCCGGACCTGAAAATGATTTAGAACTCCATGCAATCATCAAAACGGAAACGGGGAGGCATCTTGTCAGAAGCGGATCTCAAATCAATATCGACCCCAGTATCGGTGTGGAATGGATATCGCTGGCAGTAGTAAGCCAGAATGCAGAAGGGGCAGACTGGAATTTTGAAGTTGTAATTAAAGATGGTAAAGCAGAGAATTATTCTCCTTTAGCATTTTCAATTATCGCGCCAACGGACAGCAGTATAATAGATACGTCATTTATCACTTTTTCATGGCACAAAGCCATTGATTCAGATGAAGATGATATCGTCTCCTACGATGTTGAATTGGGTGCTAACATTGAAAATTTAACAACTATTTATTCAGGACAGGATACAACCTTCTCCGTCAACAATCTGTCAGACAATCCAATCTATCATTGGAGAGTGATAGCCAGGGATTTAGAAAATAATGTCGTTTATAACGATGGAGGAACTTTCATCTTTATGATCCAAATGGATGATATCTCCGAAAAAGTAGTTTTATCGCACCCTTATCCTAATCCTTTTCCAGTATCCGGCTCACCTGTAAACAATACAAGGATTAAAATTATTTTAAAAGAGAGTCAAATTATCTCAATTAAAATCATGAATATTTTAGGGCAGGAGGTTACCAAACTATTTTCAGGTGAATTAAGCGCAGGATTTTACGATCACTTTGCCTGGGATGGCAAAATGGGGAACGGGAAAAAAGCGCCATCTGGCATCTATTTTATACTTGTGGAGGGAGATCAACTCCACACCAGGCAGAAAGTGACCCTGCTTCGGTAACCCTATCCTGTCAGTTTCCCTGCAGAATCCAAGGCTAAAAGATCTTCATATCCACCAATGGACTTTTCATCAATGACGATTTGAGGCACGGTACGTCCCCCGGTGATCTTTTCAAGATCCTCACGACTCATCCCTTCTTTTTCAATATTAATTTCTTCATAATCAATATCCTTTTCGTCTAATAATCGTTTTGTATTGGCACAGTAAGGACACTGACTTGTGGAGTA
>CAJXJG010000206.1 GCA_913054425.1 uncultured Fidelibacterota bacterium | reverse complement strand
TAAGAGTTGGTTCTGCACCTGTTACATCGCCACCGAGTACAGCTAATCCCCCACCCCAGTCACTACTATTTCCACTAATGATGGAGTTTGTCATCACCCAGGTACAATTATTCCCATTGGTCCATACACCACCACCACCACAGCACCCTTCATTATCTGTTATGGTCATATTATCTAGTGTGCCGCCAGTAATAGACATCATCATCCCACCACCTTGTGCGGTACCGGCCAAGTTGTTATTTCCAGTAACGGTCACATTTGTCATATTAACAGTAGAACCGTATGTGAAGACTCCTCCACCAAACGCGCTACAAGCATTATCTCTTATGATAACATTGTTTAAAACAGAACCGTTCGACCGATATATAGATAAGCCACCACCATTATGTGACCAATTATCTTCAATGATCACATCTTCAATTACTACGCCCGTCCAGGCAGAACTGGTACCATCACCATTAAACATGTCATTAGCAGTGATCAAGAGTCCTCCACCTCCTGTACACCCATGCCCTTCAGAATAGCCACCGGTTAAGGTCAAATTTGCTACTCTTACATTTTCAACTTCTTTTATGATCATAACAGCTGCTTCTTTATTTGCATCCGCTTCTGCATCTAAAATTGTGTACTCACTGCCTATTAAGTGAACATTATTTGGAACTACAATTGGAAAATTTTCACCAGTGGTTGATGGTGAGTAAACACCTGAACTAAGATTAATAGTGGTAACAGTTTCGGCATCTTTTACAAGAGTTAGAGCGTGTCCGATCGTTTTTAATGGATCTGTCTCTGTGCCATCATTATTATCATCACCAGCAATAGATACATAAAATGAATTGGATTCTATACAACTACCGGATATTTCATTTTGAACGTAATCTGCTTCATTTTCTAATGATCTAAGTACGAATTCATTTACACTATTTGATTCACAGTCTATGTTTTCAAATACACTGTTGCTCACATCAATTGATCCTTCATAGCCATTAGAATAAAAATTCTCCCCATCACCACTGCTGTTATTTTCAAAATAATTATATTGAATATTTAAGGTAGTGGGAATGTCGCGGTTTGTATTATTACTTTGGCTTGAATTATTCCTGTCCTCATCAAACTCAATGTCTTCATCACTTAAATGAGAAATAGCACCACCATTTGCAGTATTTTGCCCTTCTTCGCCTGAAAACCCATTATCCATGAAACGATTGTAATTAATCGTTGGATAAGCTTTATAGATCAGGATAGCTCCCCCGGAACGTTCTTGTTTCTGAGCACAATCGTTAGTTATTAACATGGATGTTCCGGTTCCATCCTGGAATGTAAAGCCAATAACCGTCGGTTCAATATTCCCGTCACGAATAACCAGACAACTCCCAGTTAGGATTCCACTTATTATAGTGTTATTTATATTTTCATTATTGACCCAATCCGAATCAAGATCATCATATATGGCGTGGCTGGCAAGGACTATCTCATTTGCAAGAATTAGGTTCTCGGAGTATGTCCCCTGTGCAACCAGCACCGTATCGCCATCCGCGGAGGCATCAATGCCTGCCTGGATGGTTGAATAGTCCGATGGAACGTGGATGGTGGTTGCGGAAAGGGTGGAAAAAAGGATGGAGAGAATAACTATTTGATTCATAATGGCCTCTTTGGTGCCAAATAATATAATAATAATATTTTATTTATTCCATGCTTTAGAAATATCCTGATGCAGTTGTACGGACAGATATTGGTTTCGGTCGGTTTTATTTTTGATGTTTTTTGACCGTGATTTCAATTCCAAGTAGGAATTCTCTAAATATTCCTTTGCAGATTTTTTATTACCATTTAATACATGAGCCTGATACATATTCCAATTCAATGTAATGATGTCCTTGCGTTTCGGGTCAGTTTGATCAAAGATGTCATTGAAACTTTGAATATAATTTAAGGCTTTTGTCTTTTGGCCGCCCGTCATAGATGTGACTGCCAACCAAGAAAGAGTTGGTAACCTTTCAACTGGAAAATCCACAATAATACTGTCTGCTTTTCCAAAATAATAAGATGCACTGTCATAATTGGAAAGATTGAAGTATGCAATACCAAGCCCTTTATATCCCAAAGATATTTGGTAAAAATCTTCCAAATTAAGGGAGATGGATAAAGATTTCCGAAAATTAGCAAGGGCATCCTGATAGTTTGCATTATAGATCTGTGCTTCACCAAGATTAAATAAAGTTGAGTTTAATCCTTTTTTATCATTCAATTTTTCTTTTATGGATATACTTTGATTGAAGTAATCTGTAGCACTGGAGAAGTCTCCCATATCATAGTAAACCTCTCCCAAATTATTAAGTGTTTTACCATAATTTCGGGTGTCGCCAAGTTCTTCTTTGATGGCCAGGCTTTTGTCATAATATTCAATGGCTTTAGAATAATCATAATCTTTCCAGTACCAAATACCGATATTATTTAAATACTTTGATATTTTCAGTTTATCATCAAATTCTTTGGCTATGGTAAACGCCTGGAGCCAATATTCCAGTGCATCATCAAAGCGTTCTGTATTATAGTACAGGATCGCAATACTATTCATTATTTTCGCCATACTGTTTTTATCATTCATCACTGTTGATATTGATAATGCTTCATTGAATTTTTCTAACGCTTTTTCATTTTGGCGCTGTTTCCTGAACAACTGGCCCTGTTTTCGCAGTGATTCAGCGATATTGGTATTATTTTCCAACTGCCTGCTTTTTTTCAGAGATCTCACATAAAGGTTTTCTGCTTCTTCATATTCACCGTTATCGTAATACATTTGTCCCAGTTTAAGCTGGGCAGCGATCAATTTATCATCCAACTCAATAGCATTCTTCATCAGGTCGATTGCTTTTAGATTTGTTTCGTGATCATCACTCCGTGCATATAAGTCTTTTGATTTCAGATAAAGTTGATAGGCTTCAGGATCGTATTCATTTTTTGTTAATTCACCAGCAATGGCAATATCCAGACCGCCTATTATGTTTTCAACAAGTACACCTACAATGGATTGCAAACTATTCCCTTCGATAAACCACTTGTTTAGCAATTTGTCGGTACCGGTATTAGCTTCAACTAGCCTACATCGCAAATTATATCCATCGCCATATCTTTGAAGGCTGCTCTTAAAAATATATTGAACACCTAAACTTTTAGCAAGATCTGATATTTCCAGATCGGTGTTTTTAAATTTTCTTACTGTTGCAGCTTCAGATACCTTTAACTTTCCAGGAAGAGCACTGGAAAGATCAAAGATCAAATCTTCTGTCATGGTCTCCAGATATTGATCTTCCTCATTTCCACTGATCTCCAGATACATGACTGCCATAGAAATGACTGATGGTTTTTTAGGCATAATGAAATAGGCTGCAATGGCAATGACCAACAATGCAGGAACTGCAAAATACCAGATCGGTGTTTTCTTTTCGAGTTTTGCAGTTACTTGAGATAGGTCGGTTTGGGGGAGATCGTGAGAAACGATACAATAGGCCTTTACCTCTTGAGACACGCCCTTCAAAGCGGGTTTGCCAAGATAAACAGTCTCAAATTCAGGATCCCTTTCCAGTGCGGCATTCACCCGACCTGAAACGGCAACCCCACCTGGAGCAGAAAACGGCTCAATACGGGAAGCAATATTCACATCATCCCC